>CAVVWZ010000020.1:0-19099 GCA_963752035.1 uncultured delta proteobacterium
ATTACTATTGACATATACGTACTACTATCCTATGGTAATCCTTTAATCAGAGCAGTGAGGCAGTATTAAGCTTTATCATGACTAATTCTCTCATGTACAACCAATGGGGAGACTACAATTATGCAGTTTGAACAGACCTTCATGAATTTTCTATTTCATCACCAGGAAAAGTTCAATCGTACCTACCACTTTTTAATTCTAATGGATGCAGTCATCAGCGCAGCCAAGCATATACAGCATTACTACCTGACCGGGGCACTCAAAGGTAACCTGGGCAAGGCGGGAGAAATTAATATTCAGGGCGAAGAAGTTATGCGCATGGATCAAATTGCGCATGAAATTGTCATTCACTACCTGAAGACTTCAGAGCGGGTTATTCATGCAGTGAGTGAAGAAGAAGAAAACATCATTTCCCTGGAAGTCGACAGGGGACGCTATTTCTTTTATTTCGATCCCCTGGACGGCTCAGCAAATGTGTCACACGGTCTTCCCGTAGGATTTCTCTTTGGCATTGCCAAGAAAAATCTTTCAGGTCCTGAAGACGGACACCTGCGAGCCGGCAATGAATTCATTGCTGCCGGCATGTTTGTCATTCCAACGGGGACATTTACCCTGGCACTTCGCGAGGCAGGTGCATGGAGATTTCACATCGATGAAACCATGAACTTCGTCAAACCGATACAGATGTTTCTTCCGGAATCACCCAAGGGTTGGGAACTTTCCTTTAATGAAGCCAATCGATATACTTTTGACACTAAGGTCCAAAAATGGATCACCGAAAACGAAAACAAATACTCCTTCAGGTATCTGGGTGCCCTGGCAGGAGATTTTCACCGGCTTCTCGCTAACGGCGGTATGTTTTTCTATCCCGCAATTTTAAATCATTCTAATCCCAGAGAAAAATAGACCTCAGGGTAAATTGAGGCTGCTGTATGAAGCGGCGGTTGTTTCCTTCATGTGCCGTGAGGCAGGTGGCCATGCTGTGGATGAATCAGGCACACCGATCCTCGACTTAAATCCAGAAAAGCCCCACCAGCGAACCGCTCTCTATGTCGGTTCAAAAACACTGGTTGACGATATAACCCGAGTACTCAAAGGATAACACTCCCTGTTTACCCAGCGCAGTGCTGCCCTTTAGCGATACCCCCCGTTTTATCAACCGCCACATGTTTTACATTCATTCAGCCCACATATCCGGTGTACGGATAAAGCACACCACCCGCTATGTGCATGTGAACCAACAGTCTACTACCTACTATTTCCGGGTACGGTCATGATCACAGTAGAAAATCTTTCAAAGAGCTTTGCAGACCAGGTCCTTTTCGAAGATGCAAGTTTTCAGATCAATCCCCGTGAACGCATCGGCCTGGTTGGCCGAAACGGTCATGGCAAAACTACTCTCTTTCGTATCCTGGTGGGGGAAGAGCAGCCCAGTAGTGGGACAATCACCATCGCCCGAAACTACCGGATTGGCTATGTCCGCCAGCACCTTGACTTTACCAAGGATACAGTCCTTCAAGAAGGAATGAAAGGACTTCGAGAGGAAGATCATCACCAGCAGTGGAAGGTTGAGAAAATCCTTGCAGGACTGGGTTTTTCACCCCATGACATGCAGCAGCATCCTCATACATTTTCAGGAGGATATCAGGTCCGTCTAAATCTTGCCAAAGTAATCGTTTCAGAACCGGATCTCCTGCTCCTTGATGAACCTACCAATTATCTTGACATTACTTCAATACGCTGGATTGAAGGATTTTTGCTCAACTGGCCCCACGAGCTGCTACTCATCACCCATGATCGCAGTTTAATGGACAAGCTGGTGACCCACACCATGGGCATACACCGAAGTAGGGTTCGCAAAATTCCCGGTACTACTGACAAGTATTACACACAGATTGCCCAGGATGAAGAAGTCTACGAAAAGACACGGGTCAATGACGAACGGCGGCAAAAGGAAGTTGAGCAGTTCATTACCAGGTTCAGGGCAAAGGCACGTTTAGCCAATCTGGTACAGTCCCGCGTCAAGCTCCTTGAGAAAATGGACAAACGGGATAAACTTGACACCATAAAAACGCTCGAATTTTCATTTCGCTCTAAACCCTTTCAGGCAAAATATGCCATGTACGTCAACAATCTCTCTTTTTCATATGACCCGCAAACACCCCTCATTAAGGATCTAAGCATCACCGTCAACCCCATGGACAGAATCTGTGTAATAGGTAAAAACGGCAAGGGAAAAACCACACTGCTCAAACTTCTCGCAGATACGCTTACACCCCATAGCGGTACTATCACCTTTAGCCCAACCATAACAAAAGGTGTTTTTGAGCAGACAAATATCAAAACCCTGGTTGATTCCAGAACCGTAGTCGAAGAAATTAGCTTCTCCCATCCCGGTCTTGACAATCAAACAGCCTGGAACATCTGTGGCGCTATGATGTTTGATGATGAACATGCTCTCAAAAAGATCAGCGTACTGTCCGGTGGTGAAAAAAGCCGGGTAATGCTGGGAAAGCTTCTGGCAACCCCAGTCAATTTACTTCTCCTGGATGAAATAACCAACCATCTTGATATGGAGTCATGTGACGCTCTCCTGGCTGCCCTTGACAGCTTTGAAGGGGCAGTCATTATGGTCACCCACAACGAAATGTTCCTCCATGCACTTGCCCAGCGACTTATTGTTTTTCAACGAGACGGTGCTCATGTGTTCGAGGGCACCTACCAGAACTTTCTTGAAAAGGAAGGGTGGGAAGATGAAGAGGATCTTAAGAAATCTGCGGTAAAAGTTCCCTTAGAGAAAGTAGAAAATGAACGGCAAACAAAAAAAATACGCAGGCAGAAACGTTCAACAATCCTTAACCAACGTGCGCAAGTGTTAAAACCCATCGAACAGCGAATTGAACAGATTGAAAACGAAATTATTTCTCACGAGGAACAGCTCAAGGACCTCACTCAGGCAATGCAGAAAGCCGCACAGTTACAAAGTGGGGCAAAGATCATGGAACTTTCACAGGATATACACAGCAGCCGTTCAGCTATTGATCACCTGTTTGAGGAACTGGAGGAACAGGCAACCCTCCTGGAAAAACGAAAGAAGGACTTTGACTCAAGATTGACTGAAACCTGATTGACAGTTTAAATCACTCTATGGTATCCTCTTACAATACTAAATGGTAATCCCCATTTTTGAGGATGTTTTATCACATCATTGGGACGGGGCAATGGGGAGAGGTTAAAAGTACTCAACAATTTTATGTTTCTTTGGGCTTAGAAGTCAGCAGAAAAACATGAGGAAACACAATGAACGAAACTACCATATTGCAAAACCTCGAAGGTATAGCCGAAAAACTCAACCTGAAAGTCTCTTATGAAAACCTGAGAAAACTTCGTGTATTTTCAAAGGGTGGACTCTACAGATTTAAGGACGATAAGACCGTTCTTATAGAAAAAAGCCTGATTCTCTCGGAAAAAATAGATACCCTCGCAGATGCCCTCGCTCAGTTTGATCTTGAAGAAATCTTTATTCCCCCTGCGGTGAGGAAAATTTTATCGGGCAAATCAAGTGCAAGTGCCGATGAGAACAGTACCACCAGCAATGAATCTGTTGAAGCGACAGCACAACCCCCGGATGATCAGACCACATCGCCAGATTAACCTCTCCCCTGCACCCTGTGTCACTGGGTAAAACCCCGGCACTACAACCCATCTGCAATTAAAAAAAACCATGACTACTGTTAAACGCTACATCGATCTGTATGAAAGTGGCGAATTAGATGAGAGAATAGACATACTCGAAAAAATGTCAGCCTCCTGCTCTCTCTGCCCCTGGGAATGCAGGGTTAATCGCCTTCGAGGAGAGAAAGGGATTTGTCAGGCAGGATTTGACCTTACCGTAAGTAAATCCCTGCCCCATTTTGGTGAAGAACCTGTTCTTACAGGTACGGGAGGGTCCGGCACAATATTTTTCACCTTTTGTAACCTTACCTGCAGCTTTTGTCAAAATTATCAAATTAGTCAGCACCACTTTGGCTCACCTTGTTCACCGGACAACCTGGCCGAAACAATGATCTCTCTTCAAGAACAGGGCTGTCATAATATTAACCTTGTCTCTCCTACCCATTTCTTACCCCAGATAATAAAAGCCCTCAAACTGGCTGCCGCCCGGGGGCTTAAGCTTCCGATTGTCTATAATAGTAACGGATATGAAAAGAGTTCTGTACTTGAAGTTTTGGACGGAATTATTGATATTTACCTCCCTGACGCTAAATATGGAGATGACAGCTGGGCGCATCGTCTCTCCAAAGCAAAGCATTACACCCATTACAACCTCTCTGCCCTTAAAGAAATGTATCGGCAAGCAGGAGATCTCTTTATAAACAAAGAGGGCATCGCTGAACGAGGACTCATCATCCGTCACCTCGTGCTGCCTGATGATTGTGCCCAGACAGAAACTGTCCTAAAAATAATTAAGGAACATCTCGGAACAAAAATACATATCAGTCTTATGGCGCAATACTTTCCCACCTACTGTGCTTCACAGCACCCTCCAATTGACAGAAAACTGACTCTCAAGGAATACCAGCACTGTTTCGCCCTGCTTAAAACCTATGGTTTTGAAAACGGCTGGTGTCAGGAGCCGGAAGACAGTGAGGAAACATTTGTCCCTGACTTTACCAAGAAAGGGTCCTGGAATTGAAGGCAACAGTATACTTAGAAAGTCTTGGATGTGCTAAAAATCTGGTTGACAGTGAAATAATTGCCGGACACCTTAACAAGAGTGGCTACGGCTTTACGACCTCCGAAGAAGATGCCGATATTATCATCGTCAACACCTGTGCATTTATCGAGGATGCAGTACAGGAGGCACTTGGCACCATCCACAGGCTTGCCGCCATGAAGCAGGAAGGAAACTGCCGAAAGCTCGTGGTTGCAGGATGCCTGCCACAGAGATACGGAAACAAGCTCACTTTCAAAAGTGATGACCTGAACCAAGTCGATCTTTTTGTTGGTGTCGGAGAATTTCACAAAATAGCTCAACTCCTGGAGGAGGAGCCAGGAGATCCTACCCAAGGGGGTAATCTCCACCTGGAAGGAACTGCATTCCTCCCTGATCACACCACACCACGCATTCGTGCAACAGCATCACACACAGCCTATCTGAAAATCGCTGAAGGCTGTTCCCACCTCTGTTCTTTCTGCACAATACCTGCCATCAAAGGCCCCTACCGGAGCAGGAAACCTGAATCAGTCATTGCGGAAGGACAAATGCTTTCACAAAGCGGTGTTAAAGAAGTAAATCTCATAGCCCAGGACACCACGGCCTATGGCTACGATCTGCCCGGCAAAACAGATCTGAGCTATCTTCTCAAACACCTCTCCCGGGACACTGATCTTGAATGGATACGTATACTCTACGGTCATCCCAAACACCTCTCTCATGATGTGCTTACCATTATGGGAGAAGAAGAAAAGGTATGCAATTACATTGACCTTCCTCTCCAGCACATTAGCGATACCGTGTTAGATAAAATGGAAAGAAGGACAAAGGCCACTATGATCAAAAAAATGGTTAGGGAAATGAGGAAAATCATTCCAGACCTCTGGCTGCGCACCACATTCATCGTTGGATTTCCTGGAGAAACGGATGATGATTTCAGACTGCTGCTGGAGTTTGTCAAGGAGGTGGAATTCGAGCATCTTGGTGCCTTCAAATACTCCGATGAAGAGGGAACAAAGGCACACGGCCTGAAAGACAAGGTTCAGCCCCAGATCATCGAGGATCGATTTCACCAATTAATGTCTGCTCAATCACTCATTTCATTGAACAAAAACCAGGCTCTTATAGGGACAACCCAACCGGTATTAATTGAGGGTGTCGACAGTACCAGTGGCATGCTCACCGGAAGAACTCTCATTTCAAGCGCCTGACATCGATGGCATTGTCTTCATCACCAAAGGCTCTGCCCCTGCCGGTATTCTAGTCGAGGTAACCATCACCGATGCCGCAGCCTACGATCTTTTCGGTGAGATACAAAAACAATCAACGGGCACCCTGCCATGAAGTGGCCGAAGCTTATTTCCGGAACACTGATTAAACGTTACAAACGGTTTCTATGCGACGTAAGGCTTAGGAACAATCATACAGTAACAGCCCACTGCCCTAACACGGGGAGCATGACAGGCTGTTACAAACCCGGATGCCCTGTCTATCTTTCAAGACATAATCAACCCCATCGAAAATTGAAGTACACCCTCGAGATGACTGACATGGGCTCATCACTTGTGGGGGTCAATACCATGGTCCCCAACAAACTGGTCAAAGAGTCTATTCTAGAAGGGAGGGTACGGGAGCTTTCCGGTTACTCCAGCCTGCGTTCGGAGGTACCCTACGGAACCAATTCACGTATTGACCTGCTGCTTGAAAATGGGAAACAGCGGTGTTTTGTGGAGATCAAAAATTGTACACTGGTAGAAGACCGGGTGGCCTATTTCCCTGATGCCGTGAGCACCCGGGGGCTCAAACACCTGCTTGAACTTCGAAGAGAGGTTCAGGCAGGAAACCGCTGTGTCATGTTTTACCTGATCCAGCGAAGCGACGCACGACTCTTTAAACCGGCGGACCACATTGACAAAGACTACGGGGAAGCACTGCGCAGGGTTTTAAATGATGGAGTGGAGATCATCGTCTACGATGTCAAACTCAATTCTAATGAAATTCTACTCAATAAACCTGTTCCCTTTGAACTATAAACTTATGAAGAAAACCAAAAAAGATTGTTCCCCGAAAACGGTTGCAAATCAATGATCAGGCAAGTGCTGCCGTTCAAGGGGGCCTATTCGTATATACATTTTCATTAACGGACCGCCAGCGTTTGCAAAGCACCTTTCCACATTCACGTTTCATGAAGAAAACACGTGTCAGAAGAACGCAAAGGATTTTAAGAGTTCCTTTGCGACTTGCGCCTTGAGCGAAGCGGGCGGTAAAATTGATTTTTTTCGTTTTTGGACAAGAGTGATTAAAAGTGTTGTTCGAGCAGTTCCTGTGCCCTCTCCTTCCATCTCCTGCCATCATATTCCCGTTTCATATCCTCTTTTGTCTCTACGGCTTTTTTAAGCTGCTCCCTGGCAAGATCCTTTTTGCCACCTTTCAGATAAGATTCCGCAAGGTAGACGTGGCCGCGAATGCTCAGCGGTGCGGCAGCTTCCGCTTCTTTTAAATAAGTGATGGACTTGGTTATATCACGCTTGGGCCAGGGAAGCATGTACCAGTACCTTCCCATTGCCCTGAGTGGTCCGGCGGTATCATACAGTTTATTGATCTCCAGTGCCTTTCCTATGTGTTTTTCATATTCGGGTCCTAATCCCTTAACCAGGGCCTTAATAATACTGATGCCGATTGAGTACTGGGCGATTGACAAGCCGTAGTAGTAGTGCCCTTCAATTCCCCGAGGGTTAACTTCCAGTGCTCTACTGGCATAAGACATGCCTTTTTCACCACATTCTTTATGGCGGTCCTTAAACTCCTTTGTTTCTGGCAGACTGTCCCCCAGGACAAAGTAGGAACGGGCAATTTTCCAAAGGGCCTCATAGTTGTCGGGGTCTAATTCCAGTACCTTTTCATAGGATGCAATGGCTTTGCTGGCCCGGTCAGGGTCAGTACCGACCAGCCAGAGAGTATCCCCCTTATTGATCAAAACCGTTATTTCCTGGGCATGAGCAAAGGGAAGAGACAGGCAGAAATACAGTACCAGAAAACTCACAAAACATGCTTTTTGCATTGCTTTCATTATGCTCCTCCCAAAATATCCGTGAGGGAAAGCTCTTCTATCTTAGCATCGGTGGGAATCCCATTCTCATCCCAGCCCCTCTCCCGGTAATACTCTAAAAGCATCTTTTCCTGATCGGGAAGATGTCCCTTGGTCCCACCTTCACTGAGGGCATAGCTCATAATGCGATCCGGCAACATGTCATCCTTTTTAGAAATACCGCACTTGCAATTTATCAATCTTTTGAGATTAAACGAACGCTCACCGGTTTTCATTATCTCTTCAAGGGAAAGATCCCATCCGGTGGCATAGGAAAGCAATGACAAAATATGATTGGAGCGAAAATCACCATAGAGGGCAAACTTGCAAATACCGGCTGACTCAACTACTTCACAAAAATCCTGGAAGATCTTAGTCAAGCGTCCTTTCCCCTCTGAGGAAAAACGGTCTCCCGGATTATCAAGGCCTATAGCAGGAAAGGTAAGTCCCCGCTCTATCCAAAAAGTGGGGGCTTGAATATGGCACGCGCCCCGGTTTGATGTTGCATAAGAAACTGCCCAGCTACTAAAGGCCCGTGGATCATGCATGGGCAGCTCCAACCCTTTTATGTGAAGGGCATATTTATGAGCATCCTTTCCAATCTTTTCCGCTGCACTCCTGCATCCATCAGCCAGCAGAGCACCAATGCCCTCTCGCTTTCCGATGAGTTCAACCATTTTTACCAGTGCATCAGCGTTTCCCCAGACAAGCTCTATGCCTCCCGTGTCCTGCTGGGTAAGTAGCCCTTCTTCATAACATTCAAGAGCAAATGCGATAACAGCCCCGGTAGAAATCGTATCCAGCCCATAACGGTTACAGAGATCATTAGCCTTAGCAACAGACTGTAAATTATCGTTAAGGCAGAGTGGTCCGAAAGCTGCTGCGGTCTCATACTCAGGCCCCTTACCGGCAAGTCCGCTGTAAGGCCCCTCTCCTACTTCAATCATTCTTCCACAGCCGATAGGACATCGCTTGCAGGCATACCGTGATTTGAAGATAGTTTCCTTCATAACCTGCCCCGAAACCTTATGACAACCTTCTTCCCAGGAGCCCTGTTTCCAATTCTTAACAGGCACATCACCAAACTCATGGAAGGGATCCATGCCGCCGGCCGTACCATAATCCTTGAGATACCTTCCCGCAGTGGATTCACGGGCCAGTTTTGTTAATTCTCCTGCCAGGGTGCGCAGTTTGTCCAGGTGTGCTACGCTTACCTCTCTGGTTCCACGAACTGCAATGGCCTTAAGATTCTTGGATCCCATAACAGCTCCCAGGCCGCATCGTGCAGCGGCCCGGCCATGATCATTAAGAATTGCCGCTAACAAAGAACGTTTTTCTCCGGCCGGTCCAATGCAGGCAACTCTGATATTAGCATCCTTAAGCTCTTTCTTGATTGCTTCCTCGGTTTCATAGGCATCCATTCCCCACAGAAAACGGGCATCCTTTATGGCAACCTTGTCATTGTTAATAAAGAGGTATACAGGTCTCTCTGCTTTACCCTCAATAAGGACAGCATCCAACCCTGCAGCTTTGAGTTCGGGGCCCCAGAAGCCACTTGCATGTGCCTCTCCCCAGACACCGGTCAGAGGTGATTTAGCACAAACTGAGTAACGCGAACACAGGGGAACAGGAGTCCCGGTTAAAGGGCCGGCAATAAACGCCAATCGGTTGTCGGGATGAAAGGCATCAAGAGACCAATCCATTGAAGACAGCATGTGTGCACCCAAACCGGCAGCACCCAGGTAATTCCGGGCAACCGTTTCATCTATGTCCTTAACAGCTCGTACCGTTGTAGATAAGTTAATGGTGAGTACTTTTCCAGTAAAGCCAAACATCAAACGCCTCCAATCAGGTAAATACTGTGATCTAAGAATCTCCGGTTGCATAATAACACATTTATGTCCTACAGTTGTAACGATTTTTTAACAGGCTTTAGATAGGCTGTTTATCAGCAGCATCTCATCATACTATTTGCATTCTAATCAACCTTGAAATATTTTTTCTATTGACAAAAACCTGTGTTTTTCTTAAAATCAGAGAAAAACAACCTCGATTCAAAGTCACAAAACCCTCGCAAGCATTCTAGTTGTAATCACACTAATTCCATAAAATTTTAGAATACAAAACAATGATTAATGCAAAGCACCTAGCAAAGAACTTTGGCCCTACCATGGCACTGAAAGAAATCACCTTTGAAGTGGCAAAAGGTGAAGTCCTGGGCTTTCTCGGTCCAAACGGTGCCGGAAAAACAACCACCATGCGGATCCTTACCTGTTATCACCCTGCGGATACGGGGACTGCAACCATAGCCGGGTTTGACGTCTTTGAAAATCCCCTTGAGGTGCGCAAACTGATCGGCTATCTACCCGAAAACAATCCCCTCTATACCGATATGGGGATTGTTGATTATCTTCAATTTATTGCACAGATTCGGGGAATTCCTTCCTCAAAGAAAAGAAACCAGATAAAGTATGTTATCGAGCTCTGCGGCCTTCAAAGTGAGCTTCGAAAAGATATCGGCCACCTTTCTAAAGGCTACAGGCAGCGGGTAGGCCTGGCACAGGCCCTGCTCCATGACCCGGACATCTTAATCCTTGATGAACCAACCATTGGACTTGACCCGACTCAAATCATTGAAATTCGTGAGCTGATTAAAACAATCGGCAAGGAAAAAACCATCATTTTAAGCTCTCACATACTCCCGGAAGTTTCTGCAACCTGCGACCGGATTATTATTATTAACCAGGGGGAAATTGTAGGAAGCGGGAAGCCCGAAGAAATGGCAGCCAGGGCTCAAGGAGGGGAAATCACCTACATTACCGTCAGGGGCCCTCTCGAGGCAGTCCATGAGAAATTAAAAGCAGTACCAACGGTTCAAGAGGTCGTCCTTTGTACGGATAAGGGCGGAGGCCTCAACCAATTTGAAATAAAAAGTGATATCGGTGTTGATTTGAGTGAGGAACTGTTTTTCTTAGTCACCAACAATGGCTGGAGCCTTACAGAGTTGTACAAGGAAACTGCAAACCTGGAAGATATTTTCCTCAAACTTACCACTAAAGAAGGCAGTTTATGAAAAATATTACAGCTATTTTGCAAAAAGAGTTTAAAAGTTACTTTAACTCTCCGATTGCATACATTTTTATCATTACTTTTATTTTATTCTCGAACTGGCTGTTTTTCAGGACCTTTTTTCTCATCGGCCAGGCCCACCTGCGACCGCTCTTTTCGATTTTCCCATGGCTTTTTCTCTTTCTTGCCCCTTCCATTACAATGAGGGCGTGGGCCGAAGAAAAAAAGATGGGAACCATTGAAGTGCTCATGACACTACCAATTAAGGACTATGAAGTTGTTCTGGGGAAATTTTTCGCAAGCTTTTTTTTCATGATTACAACGGTGCTACTTACCTTACCCCTCACCCTTACGGTTTACTCACTGGGTCAACCTGAAACCGGATCAATTGTTGGTGGTTACCTGGGGGCATGTCTCATGGGAGGTGCCTATCTTGCTATAGGACTCTTCTGCTCGTCACTCACCAACAACCAGATTGTCGCCTTCATCATCAGTACCGTCAGCTGTTTTGTGTTCCTCATAATCGGGGAAGATATGGTTTTAATGTCAGCACCGGCTTCCCTCACCCCTCTTTTTTCTTATCTTGGCCTTGGTGCACACTTTGAAAGTATCAGCAGAGGAGTCATTGATTCCCGTGATGTCATCTACTATGTCTCCACAATAGGTTTTTTTCTGTTTCTTAACACACTTGCCCTAGAGAGTAGAAAATGGAAGTAAAAAATTCATCCACTTCTCGAAGACTCAAATATGGTTCTAACTATATAATCCTTTCTCTTATTGTTTTGGGCATTCTTGCCGTGGTCAATTTTTTCTTTCTCCGGCACTTTTACCGAATTGACCTCACCCAGGACAAACGTTTCACCCTCACCCCTTCAACCAAGGAGGTGCTGAACAACCTGGATGACCTTATTAATATCAAACTCTACTTCACAAAAAAACTTCCTCCCTACCTGATAAATTTAAAAGGTGATATTACTGATGTCCTGGATGAATTTCAGGCCTACGCCGGAGGAAACATTTCTGTAACTTTTATAGATCCTACAGATAACCCGGCGATGCAGCAGGAACTCAGGTTCATGGGCATCCCACAGATACAACTCAACATTATTGAAAAAGATCAGGCCCAGCTTACCAATGTTTACCTTGGCATGGCCATCTTTTACGCTGACAAGAAAGAGGTTATCCCCTTTATCAGCAGCACCAGTAATCTTGAGTACGATTTAACATCAAAAATTCTCAAGTTAACCTCTACAGAATCCAAGACAGTTGGTATCTACACCGGAAATGAACACGACCTCACACAGGATTATCAGGCCGTTAAACAGCTTCTTGAAACCCAGTACACTGTACAACCGGTACCGTTGGCACCCGGGGATACAACACTGGAATCCATTAATACCTTAATTGTAGCAGGTCCCCGTGATCTTACCGATCTTCAAAAATATCAGATTGACCAGCTTCTGATGCGGGGTGTCAAAATTGTATTTCTCATAGACACGGTAGACATAGGCGATGGCTTGCAGGCATCTTCATTCAAACCAGGAATTGAAGATCTCTTACAGCACTACGGCGTTAAAGTTGAGGAAAATATGATCCTCGATCGCTCCAATGCCAATGCTTCCTTCAGAAGTGGATTTATGACCTTTCGTTTACCCTATCCCTTTTGGGTAAAGGTTGCCATTGAGGGCTTTGATCCTGACAATCCCGCTGTGAGCAATCTGGAGTCCCTGGTTTTACCCTGGACAAGCTCACTCACTGTGCTTGAGGAGAAGCCCGCTACCGTAACTATAACCCCCCTCGCCTCCTCAACACCCCTTTCCTGGGTGCGTCAGGGTTTTTATTCCCTCGATCCACAGCAGAGATTTCTAAGCCCCGAGACGGAAACACAGAGTCATACGCTTGTTCTGGCTGCTTCAGGCACTTTTACCAGTTTCTTTGCCGATAAACCAATTCCAGTTGTTGAGCAGACAGATGCGGCCCCGCAAGTGTCCCCCGATGCAGAAACACTAAAGGTCAGTCCTGAAACAAAGTTTGTTCTTGTGGGCAACTCCCGGTTTATTGACAACGACATGATAACACAATTTCAGGACAACCAGGTCTTCCTCCTGAACATTATAGACTGGCTTACTCTTGGGGATAAACTGATCGGAATACGCTCCCGTGGTGTTACGGACAGGCCACTTAAAGAGACAACAGAATACACAAAAACCTTAATTAAAACTTTTAATATGATTGTCATCCCTCTCTTGATCATCTTCTTCGGGTTAGTGCGATTTTACCTCAGAAAAAGGAGAAGGGGGAGGGAACTTTTGTCCCGGTAAGAACATGCTATGAGGTACTATGAAACCCAGAACTACTGTAATTCTATTCGGTGTTTTTCTAATTCTGCTTGTCTTCGTCTACCTTGTTGAAGGTCCCCTGTCGGAAAAAGAACGAACAAAGAAAGAACGGGTTGTGGCACTCTTCCCTGATTTTCAAAAGGATAGTGCTGTGATGATTTCCATAAAGGACCCTTCACAAGAAGTCACTTTAGAGAGAACGGATGCCGGCTGGGAGATTGCCAACACAGATGGATTTATTGCAGATCCACAGTTAGTTGATGCCGCATTGCGGGCCGTGGAATTTTTTAAGCAGGATACTATTGCCTCCAAAAACCCGGAGAAAAAAGAAATTTTTGAAGTTGTCCCCGGCAAGGGAATGGAGGTAATTATTTCTGCTGTTGATCAAAAGCCGCTGGCTCACTTTTTCATGGGTAAGCCCTCTCCCGACTCTTTCAGTTCATACCTTCGTAAAGATGGGTCAGATCAAGTCCTTCAGACGACTGTAAGCAAGACAGCTATTTTTGAAAGATGTTACAAGCTGGAGAGATAAAACGGTTATTGCCTTCCCTGTAGATCTGGCAACTCAGCTCAGCATAAAGACTACAGAAGAAGAGATTACCTTAGAAAAAGATGAAAACGGTACTTGGAACATTACCCAACCGGTAAAGACAGCAGCTCAACAGGATGTTGTAAAACAGCTTCTCACCACACTTTCATCACTTAAAGCCCTTGATTTTGCAGATGACTACGACAGCGCAAAATATCAGCTTGATGATCCACAGCTGACCGTTACCCTTATACTGAAGGACCAGGTAGAAAAAAGACTGCTTATCGGGAAAAAGAATGAAGAAAAATCTCAGTATTACGCCAAAAATCAGGCTAAAAAAACCATCTACCTGATAGGAAAATACCATTTTGATACTGCCAACAAGTCTCTTAAAGATCTCAAGGCTGAGGAAAAGACAGAAGTGGAAAAAACAGCCGAATCAGCCGATGATACAAATGAGGTTACCGAACCGTAATATAGCCCCTTTGATCCAACCGTTTGCTGCTCAATAACAGTCCACTATCACTTACCACAATGAAAGAAGACAAGATCACGTTTGCTTCACCTGCAGGTAAATTGGCGGGAGTGCTGCACTACCCTGCCGGGTCTTGCCGTGGCTGCATTGTTACCTGTCACGGTCTTTTCAGCAGCAAGGACAGTGATAAGTTTCTTGCCCTGGGTAATTATTTTTCACAAAAGGGATTCTATGTATTACGGTTTGACTTTAGGGGATGTGGTGAAAGTGATGGGTTTATAGAAGATACTACGATTTCGGGAAGAAAAGAGGATCTCAGAGCGGCCCTCTCCTTTATCCAGAACACTATCCCATCACATGCCCACACAGTAGGATTGTTAGGCAGCAGTATGGGAGGTTATATTTCTCTGCTTGTTGCCCCGGACAGCACAATGGTAAAAGCTGTTGTTACCTGGGCAACACCTAATACCTTTACCGGTTTACGTGATGTTATTACGAAGACCAGCCAGGTTCAACTTAAAGAAGATTTTTACCAGGATGCTCTCAACTATGATGCCTCTTCCTTTGTCCCACGGGTCACCAATCTCCTGGTCATCCACGGTGAAAGTGACGAATTAGTTCCCCCCGCACATGCACAGGAACTCTACCAGTTGGCACAGGAACCAAAACAGTTAACCATGGTACCCGGCGCTGATCACACCTTCAGCAATCCTCAACTGCGCAAACAGGCCACTACTGACAGTTTCAACTGGTTTAACCGCTACCTGAACCCATAACAACAATGACGATACTGCTTATTTAGTAGGGGGGTAGCCTCCACGTGCGGCCCGTTTCATGAGAATCGGGGTAACTTCCGGCCTGAACATGGCAATTTTTTGCGCGAGGGCCGGCCGTTCGTCCCGGATTTTCTCCATATGGGGTTTAATTCCCTGCATGAGACGATCATAGAGTTTAAAGGGATTTAATGTCCAGGGCAGTTTCTGAGTAACAATATTGTGCAGATAGTTGTGCTCATCTTCATTGAAAATCCGATTAAATACGGGATAGCAAAGAAATTCTTTGTAGTCATGGGTGTCAGCCCAGTTCTTCTGCCACCAGTCAATGTAATCAACCACGCCCTCGCGGTTTATGTTACCGGTGTGCAGGGCCTTGCAAACCGCATTCGCTGCCTTGTGACCTGAAAGTAGGGCTCCGCTGTTCTCAGCCTCCGCAAACCAGACACTGTCACCTACAAAAACAACATTATCCTTATAGGGTTCCTTTGCCGGACTCCAGTTGCTGGTGATTGCACACCGTTTGTGGGTCACTTCCACGTTATGAAACCACTTTTTAAAGGGACTCTTGTTGACAAGAAAATCCAGCCGTTCCTGTCCGACCACGTACAGCCAGTATTCGTCCTCCCGGTAGACACTTGGCAGGAGGCAAAATTGCATGGTCCCCAGACCTCCCTGATCATGGCAGAGTCCGAGGCAGATCATTTCTGATCGGTCAAATTTAACCCCGGTCACGTAATAACTGACTGCGCTTGAGGTATGAAGGAAGGTACGCTCACGATTCAAACCGAGAATCCTGGCTAATCGGGAGTTTACACCATCAGCAGCTATACAGAAGGTCCCGGTAAACACTTCTCCCCGGCGGGTGCGCACCTCGACACCATCCTGAGTTTTTCGGATATCCGTCACATTTCGTTCTAAAAAATAGTTAACCCCGGCATCCTGCCCTTCTTCAAAAAGACCATTGAGCAATGCCCCTTTGTCAAAAACAACTGCAGGAGTTCCCTGCCCGGATTGATTTGCCTCATAGTCACCGACCTCTATGCGGTCAGTCGCATTTGGAGCCACAAAATGGAGTGCATAGAATTCACGGTATTCACCACTGTAATTAACGGTAAAATTATTAACAGGAAAAATCCATTTCTTCTGGTCTCTGGAAAAATACATGTGCTCATTGTAAAATGAGTCCATATTCATGAGAAACATTTGGGCACACGATCGATACAGCTTTGCCGGATGTGTCTTCCGTTCAAGGAGGGCTACTTTTAATCCATTCTGGGCTGCCGTTTTGGCTGCCTCTAAACCCGAGGTACCGCCACCAACTACAATGAGATCATACTTGTTTGCCATTTTTTACTCCTGTAATAATGATGTTTGAGGCTCTATTTTATTAAGTACCCACCTTAGGTGAATACCATACTGGTAAAGGTAACTACTGACCCTGCTTCTGATTCTACTGACTGTTGATAGTCAAGCAGTTTTCCCTGCTGTGCATCAATCAGTTTTAGCATGGTATAAATAGGAGGTAAACCACAGATTTTTCTGCCATCCCTTTCCTGTTGAATAGATGTATAAAACGCATCTGAATCGAGACGTTCCAGGCAGGATAGCATGGCTCTATCTTTGTTTTCAAGCTCTTTAAGTGAGGCTTGTGTTGGAGGCGCTGCGTCCCCAAAGCGCAAACCTACGTGTGCAAGGTCCGCACTGGCAATACAGCAGGACCGATAGGGAGACTCGGCAATGATCTGCCGCAATGCATCAATAAATTCATACAGGTACGGTTTATCCTGTGGGCTACCCTCGTGCTCCATAATATCATGAAACGAACTGCATAAAACTGGCAGTATCTTGAATGGTTTTTTGTCATGATAAAGATAGTCTAGAAAAACAAGCTGAAATTCGATTGTGTGTTCCGTTTTGTGGGCTATCTCATCCTGAAAAGGGTCAAAGGTGAGTTTCTTCTCCAGTGCCGAAACTATTTGATCAGCAGTCTCGACCTCTCCCCGTGGTGTAACAAATTTTTTTCTGGAAAGAACAAAAGGAAATTCCGTCGGAGAGTGCACCGTCCCTAAAATAATGAAGAGATCCGGAGGAGGCGATTCAGCAAGGGCTTTATATGCCCACGCATAACAGGAACCGCCACGCTGAAAATCAATATGGGGCGCAATCAGGCCTTTTACCGGTTCTTCTACCAGGTCTTGTGATGGAGTACCCGGTCCGCTGGGATTATTAAAAAATCCATCTATCTGTTGACTCAACTTAAGTGGATCAGATTCATAACTTTTACCTGCAAATGCAGGCTTACGATTATCCGCTATCCTGAATTCTTCTTCCAGCTTTTGACGGTAGTTAAAATAACGTTCACTATCCAGAAGATACTGTTCGTCCAGATAGGATAATTATTTCCTCAAGGCGTTCGGTATATAACATTTCACCATACCGCCTCATGTATTCGGCTTTTATGTCGTTTAAAGAACGGGTACCGTCAAAAAGACTTACAACAAAAAAAACAGGATAGGAGACAACGACCACCTTATCATCTAAGCGTGCAGGGTCCCTCAGAGCAATTACCTTTTGCCCTGAGGTCTCAAAAGGGAAAGCATCTATTCTTCTCATCTTTGGATAGTCCATCTAAACAATATCTCCGGCAAAAAATACAAACCCTCTCGCTTACGAGAATCAAAAGAGAGAGATGATCTTAGACTACATTGACACATTTGAAAGCAGGGGTACTCTATACTGTTTCAATAGCACTGTCAACAGCAAAGCTAACGTGATAATCCACAGCTTCCAGGAAGACAATATGATCCTCCTCTATGAACAAACGCCTGGGAAAAAATACCATGTTTGGTTCAAAGCTATTTCAATTTTACTGATGCGCTAGCGCTGGATTGGTTATTAAATGCTTGGGGAGTGAAAATATCTGGTGAAGAGAAAGAGGCTGATTCTATTTAACTGACGTCAGGGCAACCATCAAATTAAAATCCATTTAGAGATCAAACAATAATACAAAAACCACCTCTTCTTCTTGCTACTTTATTCTTGTTAAACGGGAAGTTGAACTATCTTCCACACCAGTCAAAAGCAGATTTTTCTGATAGATAGATGCTTTGTAGTCCTGTTTATCGAAGCCTTCGTACTCTATGCGTATTATACCATTGTCAATAAACTCATACCTTCCTCTGGTTTCCTTTTTCAGTTTGTCAGTGTGGACAATCTTTCCGTCTACAAAGACCTCCACAGTCTGACCATCTGCTACCCATTTACCCACGATTGCTGATTTGTCGGTGACCGGGGTCATGGGGGGCGGTTGCTGACATGCAAGCGCAGAGACAATAACTAAAGCAGCTACAAGAATACGTGCGCACCTCACCAAACATCTTTCCATTAGTAACCTCCTTTAAATAAGCATCCGGTATCCAGTTTTCAGCAAGCCTGGATCCTGCATTGTATCGGTTTACTTCTGTTTACACTGTGGTTTGTTCTGTTTTAAAAATGAAAACATGTATAGCACAGAATAATTACCGGGTAAAGAAAAGTATTATATCATTTTAGATGACAAGTAAATCCTCTGCTTTAAGCTTTTCGGTACTCTTAATTTCCTGAATATGCTTATTCATCTACCCTTCAGCGGTTAGAGCTGAAAGGGGCTATAGGGTATGCCACATCACTTGATGGTATTAACTGGGTAAATCTACATATCCCTTTTATACACCCAGCACAATGTGGGAAGGAAATGACATCAAGAACTCTATTATAATCGAAGAAGGAAATATCTTCAAGATGTGGTAGTCTGACAATCTTGATCTACAGAAGAACTGCCCATCCAGGCATCTGAAAACATGAGGTTGAACATATTTGAAAGAAAGTATGTTCACCGCTTTTTATGATTACTCAATATCTTTAACCACCCTGAACCCTACGAAGTAATGACCGCCATACTGCACATTAAACATTTTAGCTGAGCTCCGCAGCGGATAGGATGAACCGAACCGGTTGTAGTTGTTATTGTCCATTGACCCGGTATTAAATCCTTTAGACTTAATCACCCGGCAGGGCTCAACCCAGAAGGGAAAAATTGCTATGCCAAATGGAGGCAAAGCCTTTTG
>CAVVWZ010000021.1:0-26134 GCA_963752035.1 uncultured delta proteobacterium
CCCCAAAAATTTTAAGGGTCAAAGAGGCGTAATTGCTTTCTATGAGAGGTAAAGACAGGATCCTTTAGTATTCCCTTATCGTACCGATGTAGTAACTCGCGAATCCCATCTGCAATGGCATAATAGCGGAAGTCTGGTATGCCAAATATCCTTTTTGATGCCTTCAACACATGCGTTACCAATATTTCCATCTTTGCCCGTACCCCTAAATAGACTGCTGCAAAATAAGATGCTGCCAACACTAATCCCATCATGTTTCTCAATCTATCATAGGTGAGTACCCGAATATCTTCAAGCTGATAACTCTGTTTTACAAATCGTATCGTTTCTTCTATCCTCCAGCGGGTTATATACGCTTCGACAAACCACCACAGCCTCCGCCGGTTCTTCCTTACTTCTTCAGTGGTCAAAAGCATCATCGGTTTACTCCCAAATCCTTTCACCACTACCATATACAAGTGCTCCTTCCTCCCCGGCAGCCTCACCTTCCTAAACCCATAGGAAATACTATAGGCCTTCTCCTCTCCTTTCTCTTCTTTTACAACCCGCTCGCTATATACTAAAGGACATCGTTCTGCCAGGGTTACTGCCAACACTTCTGTGCCTCGGTATACCACATTCCGATCCCCCACCAACCGTATGATAAACCGCTTCTCGTTATCTAAAAAATACGTGAACAACTTCCCCCGGTCTCCTCCTCGATCTATCACCCAAATCCCTCTGCCTTCTACGTGACCACCTACACGCTCTATAGCCTTCATTATTTCCTGGTTCTCACTAATAAACTCCGGTGAGTTCTGTGAGTAGAGTTCATGATACAGGGGGGTTATTTCCTGCTCCCCACTCTCTACTCCTACTACTTGCATGGTCCAATATCCGTCTCCCAGCACCTTGTTACTCCCATCTCGTACCGTAGCCATATACTCCATCTTTTCTGCGTACGGCTTGGTGATATCCGAGACATCTACAACAAGCAATGTCTCTTTTTCCACTCTCCGTGCACCTTCCCTCATGAGGCCCTCTTCTATATGTTCTAAGAGCCCTGGCCGCCTCAACTGCTGTGATAAACGGTTAATCGTTTTCTTCAACGCTATCCCTTCATTCAATGACCGAGCTACCTCAGAAAGCCTTACACTCCCTCGCGTTTGTATTCCGTACACCATCTCCTCTATGAAACGCCTCGCTACTTTTGGAAGTCCCCGTGAAAGTTTCCCCGAAAATTGATGGATTTGTACTTGTATCTTTTTAGCTATCTTTGCTATAGTCATTGTGGCCTCCAGTATACTATAAGGGTTTTCTTGTGATTATTTGCTTACCCTTATCTTATCTGTGAGGCCATCTTTTTGCAAAAAAGTTTCCCCATTTTTTTAAAAAAACTCCCGTACCACTTCCCTTTTTACTTAACTCATCGGTATTCTTCCTCTTTCTTCATTTCTGTCGCCATTTTTGGGGTATCTCCTGGGATACAAAATGATACACGAAAAGCAACTGCTTATAATCACGAGAGTATTAGACAGCTGGTTGATCTCATCTCTTGTGCGCCTTACCCTACAGCCTCTCTGTTATCTATTGTAAAACAACAGATAACATGTTAGCATAGCACTAGTTTTAATTGAAAAATGTGGGCGATATGACTATCTTAAACAAAAAGGTTATCCTCGCAGCAGTGATATGTCTGCTCCTTTCCGTTCTCTTTTTTGTATCAAGGGGTAAAAAGAGCGAAAGTAAGGATCTGTCCGCCAGCGGGATTGATGCGGCACCGGTTACCGTAGTCGAAGTAACGGAAATTACGCTTAAGGATATCACTGTATATATTGAGTCAAATGGTGTAGTCCAGGCCTGGCAGGAGGCAGATATCAGCCCTGAAGTCACCGGGAAGGTCAAATCTATCTTCGCCGAGGTGGGAGATGATCTGGCAACCGGTGATCCCATTTTCAAGCTCAATGATGAACTGTTACAACTGCAGGTGGAGAAGGCACGCTCTCTGGTAACACAGCTCGAAGGAAACTACCTGACGAGTAAAAGAGATCTAACCCGGAAAGAAAAACTCTATAAAGATGGTGTGATTTCAGAACTGGATCGTGATTTAGCACAGGCAAAAGAGAAAGCAGATCGGGGACTTCTGGCGGGAGCAAAGGTATCGCTTAAAATTGCAAAGCGTGACTTACGGGAGACAACCATCAGAAGTCCTATTCAGGGCAATCTCGCCGAACGCCTGGTGGATGTGGGAACCACAGTAAACCCACAGATGAAAGTGGCTTCAGTTGTTGCTACCAGCAAGGTGCGGATAAGAATAGGTGTTTCAGAAAAGGAAATTAACAAAATCAGGAAGGGACAGGATGTAGCGGTTTCCGTAGATGCTTTTCCCAGTGATGCCTATCAGGGAACCGTTTTTACTGTAGGAATGAAAGCCAATGAATCCTCACTCACCTTCCCCGTTGAAATTGCACTCTCAAACAACCGTGAGCCCTCACTGAAGCCCGGCATGGTCGCCCGTATTAAAATACAAACGGGAAAACACGACCGGGTTGTATCCATTCCTCAAGATGTTATTCTCGATGAAGGAGACACTGCCTTTGTCTTTGTTGAGCGGGATGGAGTAGCCTACAGGATGAACATAGTAACTGATCGCACTATTGATTCCCACACTATCGTACAGGAAGGGCTTTCTCCCGGGGATCTTCTTATTACAGTGGGAGCACAAACCATTACTGAAGGCGAAAAGGTGGCTCATCAATAAAGGGTGATCTGACAAAACAACCCTTATAGATCTGGCATCACACATCGCTACGTCCTATGAATCTTGCAAAAATCTCGGTAAACAATCCGGTCGCCGCTAATATCCTCATGGTAGCAATCATCTTCGTAGGTGCAATGGCCTTAATTCGCCTTCCCCGGGAATTTTTACCCAATATCAATTTTAACATGGCCCTCATATTAGCCCCTTATCCCGGTGTTTCTCCTGAAGAAGTGGAAAAGCTCATTACCATCAAGATTGAAGATGCCGTGGAAGATGTGGATAAAATAGACTTCATGAGCTCTAACTCCACCGAGGGGCAGGCAACTGTCTTTGTACGTTTTGAGGATATGAGTGATACCGATTTCAAATTTATCCTCCAGGATGTGCGATCAGCGGTTGACAGCATTGACGATTTTCCGGAAGAAGCAGAAGATCCGATTGTGCTTGAGATGGCTACCGGGGAGATGGTTCCCGTAAGCTTTGTAACCTTAAGCGGCAATTTACCGGAAAGAGAACTCAAGGAAATTGCCGATGATATGAAAGACAGGTTTCTCGAAATCCCTAACATGGCTAAAGTAGAAGTTGAGGGGATGCGGGAGCGGGAGATCTGGGTTGAAGTCGATCCGGAACGGATGTACAGCTATAAATTCTCTTTAGCACGGGTAGTCAGTGCACTTAAGGCAACCAATATGAATGTGCCTGCCGGAACCATCGACATCAGCAGCGCAGAGTACATTGTGAGGACCATGGGAGAATATGCCCACCCCGAGGACCTCTCTCGGGTCATTGTCCAGACGGACCCTTCAGGATATCACGTCAGGATCGGCAGCATTGCATCCATTAAGGACACCTTTGAAAAACCGAGAACCTTCTCTTTTCTTAACAGCAAACCGGGAATAACCCTGAACCTCTCCAAAAAGAGTGCCGGCAACACCATTACCATCGTCGACGAAGTCAAACAGGTTGTCAGGGAATTTCAAAACAAACTGCCTCCCCACTGCGACATTGCCCTTACCAACGACAGCTCCATTCAGATCAAAGATGCCCTGGGCAAACTGAGCCTCAATGCAGTTCTGGGAATTTTGATGGTGGTTACCCTGCTCTACCTTTTCCTGGGGCCAAGCAATGCACTCTTTGCTGCCCTCGGCCTCCCCGTTTCTCTGCTCTGCACCTTCATCTTCATGCAGGCAGTGGGAGAATCCCTCAACACAAGCAGTTTGTTTGCCCTTATGATGGTGGTGGGAATCATTGTGGATGATGCAATCGTAATTATTGAAAACGCCTATCGCTATATGCAACAGGGCATGAATCCAAAAGATGCAGCCATCATAGGTACCACGGAAGTGGCTGCACCGGTCTTTACTGCCTGCCTTACCACCATTGCAGCCTTTCTCCCCCTCATGCTGCTGCCGGATGTTATGGGAAAATTTCTAAGGGTTGTCCCCATTGTGGTATGTCTTTCACTGACTGCTTCCCTGGGGGAAGCATTTCTGATACTGCCTGCCCACATCGGTGAGTGGAGCAGTTCCAAACCCCAGAGCATCAGGAGAAACCGGCTCATCAACCGGCTTCGCCGAATCTACGCCCGCTATCTGGTAAAAGTACTACGCAAGCGCTACTGGTTTACCGGGGGCGTTATGGCACTCATCGTCTTATCCATGGGACTCCTTCTGTCAGGTGCCATTCACAAGGAGCTCTTTATCACTGAAGAAGTCTCCCAATTTTACATCAATGTAACCATGCCCGCCGGAACCAACATCTATGCCACCAGCAAGGTTCTCTCTGAAATTGAGGAACGTGTGATGGCACTGCCCCCGGAAGAAATAAGTGCACTGGTCACCAGTCCCGGCAAATTGATCACCAAGCGGGAGTGGCTTTTTGATACCTCGGTGGGGCAAATTATGGTTGATCTGGTGGACAAAAAATACCGCCAGCGTTCAATGGATGATATCATCAGTGATCTCCGGCCACGCCTGAAGGATATCCCGGGAATCAAAAGTCTCGATTTCGAAAAAGTGCGGGCAGGCCCCCCCACACCCAGAGACGTGGAACTGAAGGTACAGGGGAAACATTTTAAAACACTGGAGGAAATTGTTGCACTCATAAAAGAAAAGCTGGCAGCCACACCAGGGGTGTATGATATCGGGGATGATTTTCGCACCGGCAAGAAAGATCTCAAGATCTACATCAATGAAGAGAAGGCTGCCCTCTACGGTCTTGATGTTTCACAGATTGCCATGGCCATCCGGAACGCCTATGATGGGAAGATAGCAACTGTATTCCGGGAAGGTGACGAGGAAATAGACGTAGTCGTGAAGTACCAGCAGGACGCCGTGAAAAACGTAAAAGACATAGAAAACCTCAAAATAACCACCCTGAGTGGAGAACTCATTCCGTTTCGGAATTTTGCCACCATAGCGGTGGAACCGGGGTACACCTCCATCAGACGGTACAAACAGGAACGTGCCATTACTCTGACGGCCAGTGTGGATAGAGAAACGACTTCTCTTGAAAAGGTTGACATCCTGTTAAAGCAGGAATTGAAAAACATCTTACGGCGCTTTCCCACATACAAGACCCGTTTCGAGAGCATCTTTGCCGAATTTCAAGAGTATCAAACAATGCTCCTGCAGCTCTTTTTCTTTGGTGTTCTTTTGATCTATTTCATTCTGGGCACCCAGTTTAAATCCTATATCCAACCCATCATCATCCTCTTCGCCATTCCCTTTGCCTTCCTCGGAGCAGTTGCAGGCTTGCTCTTAACTGCCCTCTTTACTGCGTCAAAGCCGGTTTTTTCAGTGATTACCCTTTACGGCATTGTGGGACTGGCAGGCATTGCGGTCAATGATTCCATTGTAATGGTCACCTTCATGAACAACGCCCGGAAAAAAGGAGCAAACCGCTGGCGGTCCATTGTTCAATCGGGGCGTTTACGCTTGCGGGCCATCATTCTAACCTCCATTACAACCATGTCCGGAGTCTTTCCCATGATGATCGGCCTGGGTGGCAAATCAGACATCTGGTCCCCCATGGCAAGTACCATCTTCTTCGGGTTGGGCTGTGCCACCATTTTGACCCTCTTTATCATGCCGCCCCTCTACGCTATTATTGTGGATGATATCATCGGTATTACCAAACGGTGGTTAAAAAAATAATCAGTTATTTTCTAAAAAATCCTAATCCTCATCAACCGTAATTCCGATAAATATCATAGTATTCTCAGATGAAATTCTAAGCTTGACAGGGTATCATGAAACAATTTTCACTATCAGCACAGGCAACCCGAAATAAACCCAGATTTTCACGGACAATGGTGGTATCCATAACCTGTTCCGTTCTTGTCCACCTTACTGCCTTTGCCTATTCATACAACTGGACTTTTACGGCAGACAAGGCCGACCAGCTCTTCATGGTAGATCTCATTGATGTGCCGGTAGACCTTGAAGAAAAACAGAGAAAAACCCAGGCAACCCTCAGCAAGAGTTCAGACCGGCAGTTTGCCAGGAGTGAAACGAAGGTTAACAGCGAAAAACAAGACACACCCAGCTATCTACCGACAACAGGAACTTTCCCCCGACCCGCGCCACGGGAAACCGGGGAAGCTACCCCTGCCCACTACACGGCAGAGGCGACCGTCTCGCTTGACAGTCAGGACGTGAAGTACGTTTCATATCTTACCAAGATTAAGAAGAAGATTGAACCCCTGTGGCATTACCCGGAGCCTGCACGCACTATCGGACTCCAGGGCAAACTTGCTATACGCTTCTCCATCGTACGTGATGGTCAATTGACAAGACTTGAACTGCTCCGTTCTTCAGGGCATCCCCTCTTAGACGAACAGGCACTCAAAGCAGTGAGAGGAGCAGCACCATACTTTCCGTTACCGGAAAGACTCCACATCTCCCGGTTGCACATTAACGCCACCTTTGAATACAGGATCAGCCCCTACAGCATGAGCACCTTCTCCCAGTCTCATCAGGAAAAGAGCCTCTAAAAGTTAAAACCACCTGTAACAACAGGTGGTTTTATTTTATAAAGACAGCACGAAGATACTGCTGTTTTCTCTTACGACCCTGTACAAAACACAGAGTTTCCAAAACAAACAATCAAAGATGCCTTCCACTTAGAGATTGATCACAACGTAGGACTTCTCCCGTAATTCCTTAATCCATTGCTGAAATGTAGTTTCCACTTTCTGGTTGTAAATTATTTCATCGATCTCTTCTGATCGTTGTTCATCCGTCATCGTCTTCGGGTCCTTCCTGTCCAACAGTCTTACAATGTGAAATCCCTTGGGGCTCTGGATGACGGGGCTTACCTCTCCCACCTCAAGGCTGAAGGCAACTTTGTCCAGAGCGGGAAAGAGCTCACCCTGACGGAACGCACCCATATCACCACCGGCAGCTGCATTTGGATCTTGGGAATAGCTCTTGACCAGCATGGTAAAATCTTCGCCCTCATCAACCCGCTCCCTTATCTGTTCTGCCAGTTCTCGAACCAGCTTTACCTCACTGTCAGTTGCTTCGGGTGGAAGTATCAGGAGAATCTGTTGAAGTCTCACTTCCGGCGGTGCATTATAGTCACTCTTATGCTCCTGGTAATACTTGTCAATCTCTTTCTTGTTTACCTGTACTTTTGCCCTGACCTCCTGGTCCATGAGTCTCATTTTTTTCATCTGTTTTGTCAGCTCTTTTTTGTAATCTTCCAGGGTCATACCATCTTCAGCAAGGGCCTCTTCAAACTGAGCTTCAGTAAGCTGATTCCGCTCTTTTACATCCCGCATGGCCATATCAATCTCTTTCGGGGTAACTTCGATTCCCAGCCTATCCCCTTCCTGGGCCACCAGCATTTCGTCAATGAGTTGATCAATTATTCGTTTTTCAGTTTCTATAATTTGCTCCTCACCGTAATCGACTGAATACTGCTGCTTCATCTTCTGCAGATAGGGGATAGAAATGGCCCTGAGCTCTGAGAGTGTTATAATCTCGTCGTTCACCACAGCCACAATCCTTTCTACTATCTCTGCTCCTGCCACCCGCGGAAAGAGCAGAGCAGCAGACATGATGTACACCAGCACAGCACAAATACCCATACACTTTTTTATTCCCTCTCTTTTTTGCCGTATCATGACAAATACCTCCTGTTTTTCCTCTGTACGGTTATCTATGTACCACACTGCGCTCACGAGTGCAAGAGTTGCCGCACTTCATTCATCACACCTTTCCAGTCTCCCCCGCCATAGGAAATGGTCAGCTTCAGATCGGGTGAGAGCTTAAATCGTTGAGGATCAGTTTCAATAAGGTTCAAAATCATATCAAGGGAACCCTGGGCCTGTTCATGAAAGGTTATTATAATTTCTCTCCCGTTATAATCAAGCCGGGTGATGAAAAATTGCCGCAACGTGTTTTTGAGGGTAATAATACTCAAGAGATTGCTGAGCATCGCCGGAAGAGGGCCAAAACGATCACCCAGTTCCTCCCGTACCGCTTCAACACTTATATCATCCATGCAAGAGGCCAGTCTCTTGTACAGGACCAACCGTTGATTAACATCTGCAATATAGTCTTCCGGGATAAAGGCCGGAATCGAGAGGTTCACTTCAGGGTCAATCTGGGGTGTTACAGCCTCTCCCTTCAATTCCTTCATGGTTTCTTCCATAAGCTGTGTATATAAATCAATGCCGACAGCAGCAATATGTCCAGACTGTGAAGAGCCCAGGAGATTACCTGCCCCTCTAATTTCCAAATCCCGTGTAGCAAGCCTGAAACTTGATCCCAGTTCACTAAATTCAAAGATCGCTTTGAGTCTGTCCTGGGCCTCCTTTGACAGCACTGCTTCACCGGGAATGAGCAGGTAACAGTAGGCACGATGCCGTGATCTGCCCACCCGTCCCCGAAGCTGATAAAGTTGGGCAAGACCCATCCTGTCTGCCCGATTGATAATAATGGTATTCGCGGAGGGAAAATCCAAGCCAGATTCTATAATGGTTGTGGACAGGAGAAGATTAGATTCCTTAGCGACAAAGGATACCATGACCTGCTCAAGTTCTTTTTCAGACATCTGACCGTGAGCAACACCCAGCTTCACCTCGGGAACCAGCTGTTTTATATAGCGGGCCATGGCCTGAATAGAACGCACCCGGTCATGAACAAAAAACACCTGCCCTCCCCTTCTCAATTCCCGTACAATTGCTTCCCTGATCACGGAATCATCAAACCGGCTAATAGAGGTCTTAATAGATAACCGGTCTTCCGGGGGGGTATTAATGACGCTCATATCACGCATACCCACCATGGACATGTAGAGGGTTCTCGGAATAGGAGTGGCCGTTAAGGTGAGCACATCAACCAGTTTTTTCATGGTTTTTAAGCGTTCCTTATGGGTCACACCAAAGCGCTGTTCTTCATCTATAATCACAAGACCCAGGTTGTTAAATTGCACGTCCTGCTGTACCAGACGGTGGGTACCAATAATAATATCAACCTTTCCTTCACTCAGTTTTTGAAGAATCCCTTTCTGTTCAGCGCCACTCCTGAAACGGCTGAGCATCTCAACTTCGATGGGGTAGGGTTTAAGACGTTCGGTAAAGGTTTGAAAATGCTGCTGGGCCAATACAGTCGTTGGCACCAGTAGTGCTACCTGCTTACCATCCATTGCTGCTCTGAAAGATGAACGAACTGCCACCTCTGTTTTACCATACCCTACGTCTCCGCAAATGAGACGGTCCATGGGTTTGTCTCTACTCATGTCCCCCATCACATCTTCAATAGCAGCTAACTGGTCCGGGGTCTCCTCGTAGGGAAATGTTGCTTCAAATTCCCTGTAGTAGTGGTCAATGTGAGAAAAGGAATGACCGTTGAGCACCGCACGTGAGGCATAGGTATCTAACAATTCCTTTGCCATTATCTTTATGGATGATTTTACCTTACCTTTCCTTTTATTCCAGGCAGTTCCTCCAAGTCGATCAACCTGAGGACTATGATCATCGGTTCCCAAATATTTCTGTACCAGCTTAATGCGATCCACAGGAAGATAGAGTTTATCACCCTTCTGATACTCGAGGAGAAGGTAGTCGCTCGATTCTCCGCCTATCTCCATGCGTTTTAATCCACGAAAGATTCCCAGGCCGTGATCAATGTGCACCATTACATCACCGTTTTTCAGTTCGGAAAAATCGGAAACGAAATAGCCTCTTTTTACCCGAGGAGGAGCCAAGCGCCTCTTTTTTTCACCGAACAGCTCCTCTTCAGTAATAACAACCAAACCCATGAGGGGGAATCGGAACCCCTGAGTGAAACCGGCAATCTGTATCCGCACCGGAGTGGCAGGTGAGGTGAGGAGCTCTCTGGTAACCTGTTCCTCTTTGGACAGCTGAGCGGCTACTCCATACTCCTCCAGCAACTCTATGAGTTTGTGAACTTCACTCTGGGAATGACAAATCATCATTACGGTACATCCCTCATCCTGCCATTCACGCATGCGATCTACCAGAGGAGAAAGCATTGCCTGGGATGAAGTGAAATTGATGAGTTCTCTGCGAATATCCTCGTTCGTTTCTGTGGTCAGAGTAACCACTTCCTCTTCAGGCAACCTAAAGGAGACCTCATCACCATAAATCGTCTGGAAGGTATTGATCCGTTCGTCCATCTTCTCGGTGGAGAGGTAAAACTGATCAATGGCAGGAATAAGTTTATCGAGTTCTGTGCTCGTGGTATATCGTTCCTCAGCCTGCTCAAACAGAATTTCCCGTTCCCTTTTAACCTCCTCCGAGTGATGCAGATAGATGAGTGAACCTTGAGGGAGGTAATCAAACAAGGTCTCCAGCTGAGGATAGAGATAGGGAAGATAGCGCTCAATCTCAGCATTCACGTGAAAGTCACTGAAATCTCTTATGAGTTCATCCACAGGCTTATTAGAACTGATCCCCTGCCCCGCCTGCTGTCGAATCCGTTCGCTAATCTGACTCAGATTATCTTCTTCAAAGATAGCTTCGGTCACCGGTACAATCCACACGTCATTTCGTTCTCCACAGGATTTCTGGGAAACCGGATCAAAGTGCCGAATGGATTCAATAACATCCCCAAAAAGTTCTATGCGTACCGGCGCAGAATATCCAGGTGGATAAACATCAACAATCCCACCCCGGATACTGTAATCTCCCCTGTCTTCAACTATGCCCACTTTGAGGTATCCGCACCGCACCAGTTTGGCGCTGATCACTTCCCGGTCTATCTCTTCTCCAACCCGCAGGTTCATGGAATAGCGCTGCAAAACTGAACGTGGAATGGACTTTCTGAGCAGGGATGCCACAGGAGAAATAACGATGCGGGGCTGCTCGCACAGCCGGAGGTGATGCAGCACTGACAGCTTCCGGCTTGTGAGGTCGGGATGTCGTGCAGCACTGACAAAGGGAAATTCTTCATCAGGCAGGTAGATACAGATGGAGTACTGCTCCTCATCAGCCGGACGGTTCGCTCCATGATTACCTGCAAAGAAAAGAAGTTCCTGGTAGTAGTCTTCGGCTTCTTTAAGGGTGGGGGTTACTACCAGGAGAGTTGTGGGATACTCATGCCAGAGTAAAGAAAGCATAAGAGATCTTGAAGAGCCTTTAAGACCACTAATCCCCATCTGCATCACACCGTTTCGTAACGGTTCAATCACCCGAGCAAGTAATGAGGGAGCACTCGCATCACTTTTACTACTATCACATAGGAGCGACATGACGATCTATCCCAGCTCTCTCCTATCCTTACCGTTGGGGAAGAGGAACAGCGGGTGGAGATAAAATCTCCACTCCTGAAGGAGGAGTAAAGGTAAACAGTGAATCATTGAGATTGGTATCAATCTGTATTTGGGAAAATGTTATCCTGGTGAGATTTTCAAACAGATCATAGACCTCCGTTTGATAAATCCGGAAGTTTTTACTATTGAGCCTCATGATTATTTTACTCAGGTTGTTCTGGGATGCACGGGGAATCAATTCCAGAACGATAGTGCCTGCTTGCACGTCTTCTTCTTTTGTAATTTCTGTAACCTTGAAATCTCGTGTAAGCTGAGCATTTCCATTGAGCAAATCTGCGGAAATCTGGGATTGTAAGCCATCAGTAACTTCAGCAACCGTAACCTGCTCATCCTCAGGCTCAAAAAACCAGAGTATTTTCCCGTTGCTGATGATCTGCTGAGGTGTGGGGGTCTGGTAATCCCAGAACATTTTTCCTTCCTTTTTGAAGTAGACGCTTCCTTCTGCCTTTTGTACCTGCCGGGCATTCCACGACTTTACGACAGATTCTTGAACAAACTGAGCTTTAAAGTCTTTAATAGCATCATAGGACTTTTGAATGTTTACAATAACCGAATCCAGAGAACCTCCTGAAGACGCGTCTGAGGACACAACCAGACTTCCCACAACTGCAAGCCAGACAAACTTCAAGAGGTGCGATTTGAACTGTATCATCATAGTTGTTTTACCAATACTTCACGTGGTTTCACTCCATCACTGGGACCAACTACTTGCTCCCGTTCCATGCGTTCTATAATGCGCGCTGCCCTGTTGTAGCCTATGCGTAATCTCCTCTGGACCATGGAAATTGAAGCGGTTCGTGTCTGAGTTACCAGGGCCACGGCCTCATCATAGCGTTCGTCGTACTCGTCATCTTCATCAACAGCACTTGCTTCTTTCATTGCCAAAACACTCTGGTTATACTCGGGAGCTCCCTGTTTTCGAAGAAAAGCTGTAATGCGTTTTATCTCTGATTCCTTGAGATAGGTTCCATGAACCCGTACCAGCTTTGAGGTTCCCGGGGGCAAAAACAGCATATCTCCCAGTCCGAGCAATCGCTCAGCACCAACCGTATCCACAATGGTACGGGAATCAATCTTAGAAGAAACCTGAAAAGAGATACGGGCCGAAAAGTTGACCTTAATGGTTCCGGTCAAAACATCTACCGAAGGCCTCTGGGTAGCAACCAGGAGATGGATACCCGCAGCTCTGGCCATCTGGGCCAACCTTGCAATAGAGATTTCAACTTCCCGGGAAGAAACCATCATCAAATCAGCCAGTTCGTCGATAACCACTAAAATGTAGGGCAGCTGTCCCAAATCGTTTTCATCTTCCCCGTCATTGGCTGCGGTATTATTACCCCGGTCTTTCAATTCAGCTGCGATAGCATGATTATAGCCACTGATATCACGCACACCCTTTTCAGCCAGCATCTGGTATCTCCGCTCCATTTCTCCAACTGTCCACTGAAGGGCCAGGGCAGCCTTTTTGGGATCAGTCACCACGGGATGTAACAAGTGGGGAATATCCTCATAAAAAGACAGCTCCAATCTCTTGGGATCTATCAGTAACATCTTGACCTCAGAAGGTGTAGACTTAAAAAGAATGCTACAGATCATTGCATTGATAAGAACACTTTTCCCTGAACCCGTTGAACCGGCGATGAGAAGGTGCGGCATTTTTGCGAGATCAGAGATAATCGCCTTGCCGGCAATGTCTTTTCCAAGAGCAAGTGAAAGTCGTGATTGAGAACGAATAAATTCCTCTTTACCCACAATCTCTTTGAAATAAACGGTCTCCCTCACTTCGTTTGGTATTTCTATACCGACCACAGCTTTACCGGGCACCGGCGCTAATATGCGTACACCGAGGGCCTTGAGCGCTAAAGCCAGGTCATCGGCTAAATTTAAGATTTTACTGATCCGTATTCCTGACGCCGGTTCAAACTCAAACCTGGTCACTACCGGACCGGGATGTATGTCCACCACCTTTCCCTGCACACCAAAATCAGCCAGCTTTTTCTCCAGGATCTTCGATTTTTCTTTTAACGACTCTTTACCCGCTTTGCTTACCTTCTGGGAATAATTATCCAGGAGAGAGAGGGGAGGCGGCTGGTATTCTGAAGATGAAACAACTGCAAAACGAGGCTCCGGTGAGGGCCTGGGGACCCGTTTTTTTCGAACCGGACGTTCTTTTGTATCCTCAGGGGAGGTGAATGTCTGTTCAACATCCGGCAGAGATTCTTCTTCTGACTTGTGAACAAACCTCATTTTCCACTGGGTGTACAGCCCTGCCAGGACCCCGAAGATGTGGATGATCCAGCCATAGATTTTTTGAACCACTACTTTCAGTTTCGAAACCAGCAGCTTTAAAAACAGGAAACCGCTCACCAGCCACGAATAGAGTTTCTTAAAGCTGTTTACTACCTTGTGAAGGGAAAGGTTGGTAACCACAATTAAAGAAATCAGAGAGAGGGAAGAAAAGACAATAATACTGCCCAAACGATTGAGATAGGCCAGAGACAGTGCAGCTATCTTTCTACCAACAAAACCACCCCCATCAAGCTCATAGGTAAAGGATGCTATGGTGAGAGCAGACCCACTCCATAACAGACTACACATAACTGAGAGTGAAATGATCAGGAAAACATAGGCAGCAACAACACTATATCTCACTTTAATTCCCGAGGGAAGAAAGAGGCTCCATGTAATCCAAAGCAGGGTTACCGGCACCAGAAAAGCAGATAAACCAAATACCTGAAAGAGGGCATCCGCCAGATAGGATCCAATAATCCCCCCCCAGTTGGCAACCTCTTTCATTTCTGAAGAATACGCAGTATTGAACGAGGTGTCAGCAGGATTGTAGGAAATGAGACAACAGCCAACAAAGAGTGACAGAAAAAGAAAACATATAGATACAATTTCCCTTCGCGGTCTTATTCTCTTAAGCAAAGAAATCATCATTCATTCTTTCCAGTGATTAGAAGATGATAACATACTAAAATTATTGCGATTTTACTCCAGGTGTCCGATTAAGTCAACTACTAAGTCCTGAGTCGAAGCACAATTGCCTGTAGAAGTTCTCCCGAGATAGGTCACAGTAATTGCGAATCGAAGTACTAAGTGCCCTCTGCTTTACCCTGCCGTTACCAGATACAGTTAGCATAAGCTTACACAAAGCCTGTCAACTTTCACCTAAACATTTTTCTTGTCTCTGACGATTTATACTGCTATAACATACAATACCTAATAAGAGCTAACAAATACTTACTTGCCAAACGGAGACACGCTGTGACAAAAGGTATACTGTTTATCCTGGGAATGTTTTTACTCTTCACAACCCCACTAGTTGCTTATGCAGACAACACATCTGATGGGCCTTCTATTCCCAAACCGATTTTGAAAGTGGGAAGGGGATTTGTTAATACTGTCAGTTCACCCCTGGAAATTCCTAACCAGATGTACCTCTTAGCAGACCATGCAAACAATAATTCAAAGTACGGGCTCAGAACAGCTGCAGCAGCTATTGAAGGGCTCTTCATGGGAATAGGATTTACCTGCTGGCGCCTTGGAGCCGGCCTCTACGACATTATCACCTTCCCTATCCCGAACTACGAAAACTGTATTATTACACCTCCCTACTTTACCGTTTCCTTTGAAGCATACTATGGAACAGACACGCCAGAGCCATCTGGTGACACACTAGAGTTATCACCAGTAATCCAGTAATTATTTCCCTCACTCCTCAGGTACTGTTCATAATCCTGTTGGTCATTGCACCCCAAGGGCACTTCCTCAGGATGACTACGTCATCCTTCAGGGCGCGAGCGACCAAAGGGAGCGTGGCAATCTCTTTTTTATATCCCATGAGATTGCTTCGGTCGTTACTCCCTCGCAATGACATTGTGACACAAGCTCTTAGGGAAAAAGACTGAGGTAAGGGGCACGGGCAAACAGCACTTAAGGTGTTGTTATCCCCTTTACAACACGTTCTATTAATTCTCCCATCGAAAAAGACCGGTTGTAAAACCGTTCGACTCGACCGAGGTTGCCATCCCGGTCGAAGTAGACCCGGGCCCCCCAGAGGTAGTGATCCGTCTCCATCGGATTACCATAGCGCATATCAAAAAAATTAATAATCCCGCCGCCCTGAGTATGCCGGGTTATTGTCTCCCGCAATAAATCATCAGCAAACCACCTGTAAACTTTTATCTTCTCAAGACTCCGTGCCTTTTCGATCAAAGGATCACGGTCATTTTCCAAAAAGGTGGATGTTAGCCTTTCTCCCAGAAGTGTATTAGTTCGTCCCAGCAGGAACCCATCGGGTGTCTTAACCACTGTTCTCCAGACCCAGACTGTGGTTAACTGCGGATAGACTTCTGCACGAAGAATGGCAACATCCTTACTGTCTGCATCTGCAAGGGTACGATTGAGAGCCAGATCCCTATTCAAACTGCCATAGATGAGATACAGTGTTGTCAGCAATAAAACCCCCACTCCAATCCACGAGGTGTTTTTTTGTGGCCACCACTTCTTCACGAGGGGACAACACACAAGTGTTAGCAGGAGCGGTAACGTATAAAAGACATCCACGATGGAAACACAATTCCAGGCTATCCGCACATCTGAAAAGGGGGCAAAAATCTGTGTACCGTAACTGGTACAGCAGTCAAGCAGCGGATGGGTAAAGAAAACGAGGAAAGCCAGCAGATACCACCACCAGAAAGAGGTTTCTTTCTTCCCCCATCGCCAGAAAATCCATGCCAGTACTGCACTGAAAAACGGCACAAGGAAAAGAGAGTGGGTTATCCCCCGGTGAACTGTCAGGTGCACCCAGGGATCTGCCAGAATCACTCCTGTCACAATATCAAGGTCGGGCAACATACCACCCAGAAAACCCAGGACCACAGCCTTGCCTCCGAGTTTCTCTCTAAAGCCCGCCTCCGCCAATCACCCCCCCCAATGCCATTTGAGTTATGGAATCCATTCACACGTCTCGCTTAAAGATACCAACATAGGAAATCCTCACCGCCACAAGGGAGATAAGGATACCGTAATCACCTGATAGACTTTCAGGATACATACAAACACAAACAACCTCTATTGTTCTAAACTGACTTCACCCGTTTCTTCATTATAGGAAAGCAGGTGAAGGGGAATATCAGGCATGGTGAGTTCTTCCAAACTTTCCGGGTACCTTCCCTTTTCCTGTTTAAACTGGTTAATCTGTAGTCTGATGGTCGGAAGACTTGCCTGAATTTGGGCTTTCTTTGATTTATCAAGCGAATTGAGCAGCGTAGAAGAATACTCCTCCAACGCATTGTCAGTTGCCGTCTCCTCCACTCTTGTATCGTCTCCCTTGCCACAGCCTCCTGTAAAAAGCACCAGACTAACAATAAGCAGCAGCACCACAAAACGTGTAATCATGTATCCCCTCCAAACAAATTATAAGAAGTCAGAAGACAGGAGTCAGAATTCAGAATCAAATGCCTAAAATCAAAGTCAAAAAAAATTCAAACTTGTTTTCACCGCAAAGACGCAAAGTACGCAAAGGTTTTGAAAATGAAACATACTGTTCCACTCATTATAAATCTACTAGTTTTTCTTTGCGCTCTTTGCGCCTCTGCGGTGATTTTCGCAATTCGCTTATTCCTCAAATTGAATGATAACATCTTCACCCGGCACCGGCAAGCACTTATTGTTCTCTTTGTGGCGTCTTAATCAAAAGCCTGCTTTGTGTTTCCTAAAAAGAACTTTACTTTTCAGCAAAATCTGTTAGAGTGCTATGCGATTCAAGTAAAGTGTCTACATTGCTTACACAGAAAGGGTTGTTTGCGTGAAGCCGTTCCTCGGTCTCAAAATAACATCAAAACTCCAAGAAGGGTTAGACAAGTCTAATCCCTGTAACAAGTATTACTTCCAGGACAATAATCCTGATTTCCTTCAGATTGTCAGTGTGGATGCAGACAAATACATAGGTAAGTTTATTGAACAGGGAAGTGAATACAGGCACATTGAAGATATTTGTCGAAATATCACCAGCATCATACATAAATTGTGCCCCGAAATCACAGATCACTGTAGATACAATTCGCGTACTTGCTACTGAATCATCTACATTAACGACTTTAAAATAAAGTTCCCACAGCAGCCCGTCCCTTGCTTTGAATGTTTGCGGTGGGTGTCTTTCTCCATACTCCATAACCAACAGAGGAGGAACTATGAACATGATTGACAAAAGAATCGTAAATCGCATGCAAAAAGACGAAAGCCAGCACTATCAGGAAGAACTGCTCAAACAGCTGCCCGATCTGAGTGAAAAATGTGAACAGGTTGATGTTGCACTTCTTTTGTCACAAATACCGTCACGGGAAAAACGCGAAGCACTCCCTGGTGAAGGGCAACCAGATTCCCCAGATGTATCGCAGGAAAACGTGGGATAATCCTTACCGTAATCCTCTCTCCTTAAGGGTCTTGCCTCTGGCAGGGCAAAAGGTCAGGAGTGCGGAGAGTACCCTTGATTTATTTTCGAAGGCACCACCCCATGTTTCAGACAAGATGTATAGTAAAAACCACCCTTATTCTGCTCTGTGCGATAAGTAGTTCCTGTCAATCACTCGGCAAGCCCGCACCTTTAGATGACACTGCAGTTATAGCCCCCCTCAACGTTTACGAATCACCGCAAGATCGTGCCCTTGTTATCAAGTACTACCCTAATCTTGAAAACATCTACAGCAACGTCAGGTCTCACTTCAAGATTAATCAACTTGAGTTTTTTATGATTTCGGGTATTTGTTTGCGCAGACTTCAAATCAAAAAAACCTTTGACCTGTATCTATCTTTAAATACTAAAAGTACCACAATTTTCCAGGAGGACCAGACAAGCTTTGAGCAGAGAGCAGCAACAATCTTTAATCGCTATATAAAACAACTGCTCACCATAGCTGCTCAAGAAAAAGAGCTCTTAAAAAATGAACTGATATCAGGTATCATGATAAACAACCGGTGGCAGACAGAAAGGATGCTCAACCCTCAATACAAGTCAGTTTCTTTCGAGCAGATGACCCTCGTGGCACAGAAGAAAGAGATAGATGACTATTTGAACAATAGCATTACTGACCAGGAGCTGATAGACCGAAGTACCCTCATAGCTTTACAGGACGGGGAAACACCCCGGATTATAAACCTCCCCTTAGAGTAGACTCCGGATAGCTAGTGCCAGTTAGAGAGAATTGCCATTCGCCTATTGACCCAACGGAGTGCAAATGTTATAACTGTACACCTTATTGTGAAACGATTTCAGAGGAGAAGATACATTGAAATTAAGACTGATAGACCCCGCACCAAAAGATAATCTGCTCATGCAGACCGCAAAAGACATTAAATCCTACTGGTTTGCCCGCTTAAGCCTAACCACTATAGCTGCTTTAACACCGCAAGAAATTGAAGTTGCAATAACCGATGAAAATGTTGAAACTATCGACTTTGACGAAGAAGTCGACCTGGTGGGCTTAACTGCTATGACCATGCACGCTACGCGGGCATATGAAATTGCAGATCGTTTTAGAGAACGGGGAATTACCGTAGTAATGGGCGGTCTCCATGCATCCAGCCTTCCCCATGAGGCAAAAGAGCATGTAGATGCCGTGGTCATCGGAGAGGCAGAACACGTATGGGGAGATCTTCTGCACGACTTTCAACAGGGGCAGCTAAAACCCTTTTACAAGAGTGACCACTTTTGTTCTTTAATAAAGCAGCCCCATCCCCGTCTCGACCTGCTCAACAAGAACAACTACTGGACGATCAACTGTGTCCAGGCAACCCGCGGCTGTCCTTTCAGCTGTGATTTTTGCTCTGTCGCTCAATTTTTTGGTGATACCTACCGTTACCGGCCAGTAGACGATGTAGTCGAGGAAATCAAGTCCCTGCCTCCCGGTTATTGTGCCTTTGTTGACGATAACATTATGGGCAAACCTTCCTATGCAAAAGAACTATTTCAAAAACTTACCCCCTTAAAGAGAAAATGGACCAGCCAGGGAAGTCTTACCATGGCCAAGGACCCTGCCCTGTTGAGGATGGCGGTGGAGAGCGGTTGTTATGCCCTTTTCGTGGGCATCGAAACACTTTCCCAGGACAACCTTTCTTCGATGAATAAGTCGATCAACAATGTAGCCCGCTATGAGGATGCCATCAAAAAAATCCGTGACCACGGCATCATGGTCATAGGGAGTTTTATCTTTGGGTTTGATCACGATGACGATGCGGTTTTTGAACGCACGGTACGATTCTGTGAAAAAAACAAAATAGACCTTCCCATCTTTTTCATCCTCACACCGGTTCCTGGCACCCGTCTCTACAAACGGATGGAAGAGGATGGACGCATTCTGCACAAAGACTGGTCAAAATATAACGGTTCAAATGTAGTATTCAAACCGAAGCTCTTATCCGAGGAAACCCTCTTTAACGGTTATAACTGGGCATTCCAGGAAGCCTACTCCCACAACTCAATTGCAAAACGGGTTCTTTTCCCGCCACAGCAAAGGAGGGTCCCCAACCTGCTGATCAACTATGCCTTCAGAAGAATGGTGATGAGGGCACCCAAAGGAAAAGTGACCATTATTTCCAAGCTACTCAACACCTTGAACACCTCTATTCCCATTAAAGACAGGAAGAACTTAATCCCCACCTTCGTCGATACAACCGTCGAGAAGAGCCAGCAGCTGCTTAAAGATGCAAGCAAAATGCTCAAGGTCAATGCCATTCATAACGAGCGTTTTCGCACCCTGATCATCAAGCTGGAAGGCTCTCTCGATTTAAGTGCAGCTAAACAACTGATGAAGAGGCTCAAGGGGTCCCTCACCAAAGAACAGAACAAGATCATTATTGACTTCAATGGAATAAAACACCTTTCCCCCAAGGCAGCACAGTTACTGGTAATGAAAAATGTTGAAAAGCTTTCTCAGAAAAGAAACCAGATCGAGGTACGTAATTTTCAACAGATTGCCACGGGGGCCTTCACCAATATTACCAATCTTATTTCGGATGGTGAGAACTCAGAAGAGGAAAGAATTGCCTCTCAGGAAATCGATTCCCAAACCTTTCACGATCATCTCTAATCAATCCCCTTGAGGCGAGAGCAAACATATCATGCAAGAAACCCTGATAGCTGATGCTATCAGGGTTTTAGTGCTCTTAAGTGTTCATGTACTGCGCTATAAAAACAATCTAACTAACTCAACACGGTACTCCCATTTACTTCACGGTTGCTCGCAGACCCGCACCAGCCTTGAACTTTGCAACTTTCCGTGCAGCAATCTTGATCTCTTTTCCTGTTTGTGGATTTCTTCCCTTGCGCGCTTTCCTTCTTGAAACAGAAAAAGTCCCAAAGCCAACTAATGTAACACTGTCACCTTTTTTCAAAGCCTTTGTAATTGCATCTATCGCTCCGTTGAGAGCTTTGCCTGCAGCGGCCTTACTGATTTTGGCATCCTTTGCCATCTTTGCAACTAATTCTGCTTTGGTCATGAGAGCCCTCCTTTACTTGGTTAGTGTATGTAAACCCCTTCTTCATAGTGTTCCGAATAGCATGAATAGGGCCCCTTGTCAAAGGGTTTTTTAGCACAACCTCACTTTTCCCAGGGGGGTTAAATAACCTTTTCCTGACGCAGTTTTTCTACATCCTGATCACTGTAACCCAGCTCTTCAAGAACCTCCTTAGTATGCTCGCCGAGAAACGGGGGCGGAGTCTTGACCTCTCCCGGCGTTTCGGACAGTTTTACCGGAATGCCGGTCACCTTTATCTTACCAGCCTTAGAGTGGTCCAGTTCTTTCATCATTTCCCGGTGCAGCACCTGTGGATCAGCAAAAATCTTATCCACTGAATAGATGGGACCACAGGGAACTCCGGCATCCTTTAGAAGGGTAAGCCATTCTTCACCATTTTTTGTCACAATCAAATCCCCGATGATTTTTACAATTGCTTCCCGGTTTTCCACACGTTTGGCGTTGGTTGCATATTGGGGGTCATCCATAACTGATTCCAAACCAACAGCCTTGCAGAATTTTTGCCACAAGTTGTCATTGCCAACGGCAATATTAACATAGACATCTTTGGCCTTAAATGCCTGGTAGGGGACAATAACAGGATGGCCTGAACCGACAGGTTGTGGGACCTCTCCCGAGGCAAAATAAGCACCTGCACGGTAGGTAAGCCAGGCAACCTGACTGTCCAGAAGAGAAATATCCACCACCTGCCCCTTCCCGGTCTTCTCCCGGTTATAGAGCGCGGTAACTATTCCAAAAGCAGCAAACATACCCCCCGCAATATCAGCAATGGCAACTCCCACCTTTATGGGAGGACCGCCAGGCTCACCGGTAATGCTCATTAAGCCTCCCATTCCCTGCAAGACCTGATCGAAGCCGGGCAGCATACGATAGGGACCATCCTGCCCAAACCCGGAGATACTGCTGTAAATAATCTTCGGATTCATTTCCTTCACCGCATCGTATCCGAACCCCAACCGGTCCATAGCTCCGGGACGGAAATTCTCCACCAGCACGTCAGACTGCTTGATCAGCTTGGTGACAATCTCTTTGGACTGCTCACTCTTCATGTTCAGTGTAAGACTCTTTTTGTTCCGGTTGATACTCATAAAGTAAGCGCTCTCACCCTCTACGAAGGGGGGCCCCCAGGAACGTGAGTCATCACCTGTGCCCGGCATCTCTAATTTTATGACTTCGGCCCCCATGTCTGCCAACATCATGGTGCAGTAAGGACCTGCCAGAGCTCTCGATAAATCCAGTACTTTAATACCTTCCAATGCTTTCATTACACACTACCTCCTCTTCATTTTGAGTCTGTGCTTTAATTAAAAAATGGGGGACCCATACAACAATCCCCCTATCAATCTCACAAAACCTTTAAACACCAGTTCTGTTGTCACAAGACGTCGTTCTTAGGAAAAACGGGCTAAGAGATCATTACGTGCACTGTCGAAACCTTCAACCTGTTGGGATGAATGAACCTCCCCTACCTGCTCACCCGCCTGTAGAGACTGCCGGACTGTCTGAACCACTATTTCTTCCAGTTTTTCTACGGAGAAATCTTCCCACTCGGCTGATAGTTTAATAAGCTCCGTCAGCCGCTCTTCATTCACCTCCGGTGCGGTCAGTGCAAAAATGGGACATATTCCTAATACATATGCCAGGGCCTGTCTTTTCACCCACCATGCTGCCTTATCCACAGATCCATCTGCAACACCAAAGTCATTAAAAGAGGCAACCACGGGCATGGGAGGGACAGCATTACTGAAAACTCCGCAAGCCTGTATCAAACTGCTCTCCAGAGAAGCGGGAAGAGGCCAGGGAGCAATACTGTAAAGATGAGGCAGATCAGCTTCCTTGAGATCTCCTCCTGACTGGGCCAATTGATCAAGCTTTTCCGTTGCAGAAGACAGGTCTGCTGCGCCGGACGCCTTGGCCAGCGCTGCTGCAGCAGTTGGTTCAAGCCCGAGCCTGAAACATTTCTCCAGGGCCTGTGCAGCATCTTTGCCTAAAAAGCTGAAGCCCATCAAGCCGGAGAGGTCTGTGACCATGCAACCAGGCTCTTCTACTCCGGTTGATAACATGGCATTGGCAGCCTCTCTGTATTTTACGAACGTATTACAGGCATAGGGGCAGTTGTAGCAGGCATCATTCCGGTGGGTACCGGAAGCCAGGTGCTGTGTAATGTCACCCTCGTGGGGAAGGGAGGAAAGGGTCTCTTGCAGTCCCCGTTTTCCCTTCAGTGTTCCATTGGTCACTTCCCGCATCAGCCCAACACACTGGTCGAAAAAATCGTCCGCCACTTCCACCAGGCCTAATCCTCTCAGGGCAACTGCCTTAAGATTTTTTTCACCGAAGACTGCTCCCAGAGCAGCCTTATCTTTACTGCCCCAATAGCTCTCCGATACCTGGGCGATGGGCAGCTTGTTCTCTCCGGCCTGACCAATGGAAAGGACCTGAACCAAATCATCCCCGTAGGTTTGCCTCAGGGAATCCACGGTCTCCCAGGTGTCCTTTCCCCACACGTCAGAAGAATCCTCCACGTCAGCAAGTCCGTCATGGAGCCAGATTCTCGAAGGTTTGTCTGCTTTCCCCAGAATGACAACAAAATCAAAACCGGTCAGCTTCAGCTCAACTCCTGTCTGCCAGGTGAGGGGAACATGGCTTATCCCCTGATGCAGGGGGCTCTTAAAGGTGGCAATCCCGAGGCAGGCAGCCGGAACAAAAGTTGCCGTAAAAAAACCGGTACCTAAGACAACTGGGTCTCGATCAGCGTACTTTTGATAAAGGTCCATATTGAGGGCAGCCCCTCCCAGAAACTTTTCTACTGTTTCCAGTTCGAGATCTTCAGTTGTGGTTTCACCACTTTCCAGGTCAACGATTAAAATAGCGCCATTGTAGTTGTTAATATAATCCATAGTATCTCCTTTACCCCGTTAGGAAAAATCGTCCATCATTCAACACTAAAAACATCCTGGGGGCAACTTCTCACACAGAATGGAGTGTCCTCCCCCTCACACAAATCACACGCCACCCTCAGCAGAATGGGTTTACTGCTGGCGGAAGCTCCTTCAATCTGTTGTCCCGGTTTAACCACTTCCGGCCCCTCCGGGCGTGCGAGCAGAAGGCTCTTTTCACGTTTCACCATTGCTCCATAGTAATTCTTTTTCTCTTCACGATAAAACATTATACTCGATCCGATGGGAGAACTTGTACCATCATAGTGATAATTACAGGCAAACTCACAAATCTTACAACCGGTACACTTAAGTGTGTCTACTTTTAGCTCCATCAGCAATAACTCCCTTCCAGAAAGAAACAAATCTGGCTTTTATGAACCTGATAGTCCTAGTCATCCTGCTCTATGGGGTAGTTCTGCGGGGGATTTGAAACTACATTGGGATCCATGGCCCTTTTAATGCCCCCCAGTAACTTTCCATAATTATAAAAGGTGCTCCCTGCCATGGCATGGTAGGCACCACCCAGGAAGGGCCCAAAACCCCCTTCAATTCTGTGGGTAAGATCCTCTTTCATCATACCCATCAACTTTTGCATGATATCTCCAAGATCCTCTACGTTCTTCTCCAGGGGGAAATCAGTTTCCGCCGCACCAAAATGGCCCAGGTCATAACTCGAAATCCAGTCAGGTGCATCACAATCCAGTATGGGAGGAGAAAATTTTTCCACCCACTTTTCTCCGGCCCGGCAAACCCCAATAGAACTGTTAAAGGTATCGAAGGGCAACCGCAGGGCTGCAAAGGTTCCTGAAGGCCGCATCATCCTGGAGCCGTTGGTGTCCCGTATCCAGTTGTTTGCAGTTCGGGGAACCCACTTATCAAAAATTTCTTCCGGAATGGGATTTCCCTTGGTCTCCTTGACAATGTCTTCTAACACCCTCTTCTCGTACTCAAGCTGCTTTTCCGAGGTAAAACCCCACAGGCAAACTGCTACCGCATATTTAACGTGTTTCTGCCACACCCCTTCTTTCCAGGTGTCCCAGTATTCCTGATTGGAGTTAGCCCACCACCAGTTGTAGTAAACCGTCGGAAACTTCTGCAGTACCCCGGCAATCTCAGCCTGGGAAATCTCATACATGGCGTTGGCTGCCTTTTCAAGGGAGGGGTATTTTATGATATACCACTGGAAGCGGTCTTGCGGCAAGGTAGAGGTCTGATTGGGTATCATCCCCTCGCAGGGAAATTCCTTTGGGCCAGGGTAGGGATGCAGTTTAATGGCCATTTTGGTGACCATCCCTATGCCCCCCAGTGCACCGGCAAGTCCCCGCAGCATACCTCTCAGATCGGTGCCCGGGCCTTCCCCAAAGAAACGGGTCTGTGAACCGGTAGCCCAGGAGCCCGTTCTCAAAATCTCTCCATGGGGAAGAACCCACTCCATGGCGAGTATGTTTCTATGGCCCACTCCCAGGCGGTGTCCAACACCCCACATCCCCTGAAAAACGTGGCCGGCCATTGCGGATGCCTGTGCACTCGCTTCCGGAGAACCCAGATAGAGACCCCTTTTGTTGGCCTCGGCATGAATCTGTGCCATGGTAGTGTAAGGTTCGATTACCGCATACATATTTTTCTCATCTATCTCCACTATGTCATTCATCCTCTTGGAATCAATGATCAGAGTGCCGGGACGATTAGGTGCGGTGGTAACCGACCACTGGCTGGATCCCAGGGGAATGAAGGGAACCTTATATCGATTACAAATTTTGATTACCTTCTGGGTTTCTTCTGTGCCATTGGGGAGGACAACAAATTCCGGCAGGGTAGGACTTAAAACACCCGGGGGAAGCCAATCCCGGTGGTAGGCCATCATAACTGCAGGGCTATCCTCAACATTTTCCTTCCCGATTGCTGATTGCAGCGCCTCGAGAATAAGTGCATGTCTCTCTTTATCCATTAAAACAACTCCTCTGGTTATAGTGCGTTAATCATTATATCGGTTAAACTGTGGATACCTATTTTTTCTTCCATGCCCTTAATGGCATTTCCCAAATTGGATTCACACCACGGACAACTGGTGGCAATTGCCTGTGCCCCTGTGTCTTTAGCCTCTTCTAACCGT
>CAVVWZ010000022.1:0-15312 GCA_963752035.1 uncultured delta proteobacterium
TGTAATGATAAAGCGAGAGAGTATGACTTGTGATGAATGAATTTTTTTATGCAGTGTGCTGGCCTTCAATCCACTTCTTAATTTTTCCCTGAAGTAACTTTGCTTCGTGCTTGTACTTTGCGTTAGGAAATGCAGCTTCTGCGGATAGTGCCTTATCAAGTGCCCTTTGGGCCAAAGCAGGGTCATTACATTTTTGAGCTTCCTTGAAGAGAACATCACCCCACTTTTTTAAAACAAAACCATCTTCCTGGGGAAGCTGTTCAAGCATATGCTTGGCACCGGTAAAATCCCCACGGTATTCACGGGGTTCAACCTCTTTTCTCACAATGGTCATTATTGTTTCCCACTCTATAAGATCATTTTTATTGGCAAAGTTATTGTCAGGTGTCATAGGTTTTTAATCCCAGAATTACGTTATACAGTTATAAGCAGTTGAATAACAGGCTAGGAAATAGAATGTTTTTGCAGGGTAAAAGTCATTAAATAATATGTAACACAGTTTTCCAATGAGTTCAACAGATTATGTGACGGAAAGAGGGGTTTGTGATACAGTCTCCGTAGAGAAGGTGTTGTTTTTGTGTTAACAAAAATCAATCAGCTCTTTGCAGTGGATTATGAAAGCTTTCCTGGCACTAGTATACCACAATAAAACATTCCGTGAACAGTTTCAAAGCAGTTCTTTAAGATAGAAAAAAAGCACGATAGCAGAAAAGGCCAGTTTCAATGCCGTACTTGCAATGTACCCGATGAAAACACCCCAGCTGGCCTGCAGTGCCCTGCTGCCCTCTTTCCCAGCAAGGAGTTCCCCTAAAAAGGCCCCAACGATTCCACCGATGAGAATCCCCCAGGGAGGTAAGAAAAAAAGGCCGAGAGGCATCCCAAGTATGGAACCCCAGATGCCCGCCCTGGATGCCCCGTATTTTTTTGCTCCACCTGCAGGAACCAGGTAATCGAGAACGGTTAACAGTGCGGTTAACAGGCCCATGATGACCAGGAACCGCACACTGAAGGGTTCCCATCCTTTGGCCCAGGAAAGAAGAATGAGGGACAGAAAGCTGAGAGGAGGACCCGGTATAAAGGGTAATATACAGCCGACGATACCCGCGAGGGCTAAAAGTAATCCTGTTATAATAAGGAGTAATGCCACAGTGCTTCCTTATGGAGTATAGTGGTGAAACAGTATAATACGAATTAAAAAGTTAATGTAAAGTTAAATGTTTTTCTACCGATGAGTACTATCGTTGCAAATGACTAAGGTCATCTTAGAAAGTATCTTTTTCTTATTTACATTTATTTGCTTCTATGTCAATATCCTCACTCTTTGCCTAACCAGAAGTTCTTGATGAAAGGTGGAATGGTATGCACTTTAATAAACTAGTTGCTGTAACGTGGATCGCAGTTTGCATTAGTGGTTGTGCAATGACACAGGTATCACAAGACAAAGCCTCAGTCAGTAAGGTCGATACTGCAGGGACTTATAAGACAAACAATTTTCAAGAGTACACTAATGGACATCTTGCGACGGTGGATGTGAGCATCCAGGACGAAAACCAGAGACTGCTTGATTCTGCAATTGATTTTTACCAGATTGCACAAGAGTCCTGGGAAGGGGGGGACTTTGAAGGTGCACTCGACTCCCTGGATGAGTCCTATTGGCTCATTTTAAAGGTCGACGGTAGTCTCGATGCAACAATTATGCAGCAGAAAGAAGATCTGCGTTTCACCATATCCAAGCGTATTATGGAAGTGTATGCTTCACGGTTTAGTGTGGTGGCAGGCAATCAAAAGGCAATTCCCCTGATTATGAACAAGCATGTTGAGGTGGCGCTGAAATCATTTACAGGGAGGGAAAAAAAGTTCTTTGTTGACTCCTATGTGCGGTCGGGGAAATATCGTCCTGCAATTGTTGAAGCCCTTAAGGAAGAAGGGCTGCCGGAAGAACTTTCATGGCTGCCACTCATAGAGAGCGGTTACCAGACAAGGGCACTCTCCCGCGCACGGGCTCTTGGCATGTGGCAGTTTATCGCTTCAACGGGATATAAATTTGGTTTGGAAAGAAATGACTGGATAGATGAAAGAATGGACCCCGAAAAATCAACCAGGGCTGCAATTGCCTACCTTAAAGAACTGCACGGTATTTTTGGTGACTGGACAACGGCACTGGCTGCATATAACTGTGGAGAAGGAAATGTCCTGAAAGCTATCAAGAGACAGAAGATTAAGTATCTTGATGATTTCTGGGATCTTTACGCGAGTCTTCCTCGAGAGACCGCTTCATATGTGCCGAGGTTTTTAGCTGTATTGCATATTATTAATGATCCTGCTGCACACGGCATTACCCTTCCTCCGGTGGAAGAACCGGTTCAAGTGGATAAAATTACGGTTTCTAAACAGATGGATCTCAAGAAGGTTGCCAAAAATATCGGTAGTTCCTACCAGGAAATGAAGAGTTTGAATCCCGAGTTACGGAAAAACGTCACACCAGCTACTTCTTATGACCTCAATGTTCCTGCTGGAAAGGGAGAGGTTTTACTCGCACAACTACCCGCTATTCCTGTTTGGGTAGCTCCAACTCCTTCCTACGTGGTGCACCGGGTTCGCAGGGGAGAATCATTATCGGTCATTGCCTCCAGGTACGGAACGTCGGTAAGGGCGATTATGAACATGAACGGATTAAGAAAAAGCAGCTACATCAAGCAGGGCTGGAAGCTTAAAGTTCCCACCGGTAAAGGCTCCTACCAAACTCGATATTCAGCCAAGGCAACTAAAGGAAAGGGCAATTCGCAAGAGTATGTGGTGCGGAAAGGTGATTCACTGTGGAAAATTGCTAACAGGTTTGGAACAACTACTAATGCACTCAAATCATTTAACCATATGCAAACCACCCGGCTTGATATCGGCCAGGTAATCTTTATACCCTAGCAATCGGGAGACAGCACTTTATGATCTAACAAGTGCTGCTCCACTTATCTTACCTGTTTCTACCGTAATCTGTACTGGTCCAGCAGTACACTTCGTCTAAAATATCCCTCGTATTACAGGCTTTAAAGGCTCAGATTGCCACTCTGCTTAAACAGAGCGAAGACAATGGTGAGCATAAAGACTCCTTCCCCTGCTAACAGAGGTAGTGGGGGAAAACGATAGGAGCATGACCCATCCGGGTGTTCAGTTTCGAACCAATGGATCTTTCGATGCAGGAGGTGAAGGTATAAGAGGGGAGGGACAGATGCAATGAGCTGTCTTCTCTTGTAGTATACCGTGGTGATAATGTCAGGAAGGATACCAAAAAAAGAAGCACACACAAAAAGCATTCCATTGTCATACAGGGATATTGCTGCAAGTAGTATGAGTGGACCGGGGAGTAATTCCACTACGGTTGGCCACAGTTTTTTAAAAATGGTAGTCGGTTTTGCAATAAACCCGTGGGGAATCAGGTCAAGAAGAAAATGTGAGAGCAATGATGCCCCTGAAACAAGTACAAACCTTTGAAGATCATTTGAAGTTGTCTGGATGGTCAGTGTCGTAATCAGACACGACACGGCTATGTGTGTTGTCGCGGTCATCATTTTTGCAGGCGAAAGAGTGAAATTGGGAAACAGAGGGCAAACAGGTGGCCAGTGCTATCGAAAGGAAACTCTATTATCAGGATGTATAGGATGTACAGGATATAACAGTTATGTTTCCACCCTGTTAAATATTTTGGTTTTGTTATCTTTCCATCCTGTTTATCCTGTTAATATCCTGTCTGTTTTTTTTGCTTCTGTGGATTTTTCGCTATAATGAAATCTGTACCGTAAAATGTTTTTCCGTAATCGAGTACAATGCCCCGGAGTCCATTAGCTATTTCGGGGCGAACCAGCAACACCTTGTTTCCCTCGGTACTGAGAATGACCTTATCACCCCTTTTCTCTTTATCAAGGATCAACTCCAGCCGGTTGGCAATCTGATAATTGGAAGTTATCCTCATGGCTACGTCCGGATCTGATGTCTGCTTTTGAAGGGCCTGTTTCAGTTTTTCTTTTGCTTGTGCTGTTACCGTGATCATTGAGCTTCCTCCCTGTAAAAAAATGGAATAGGCCTGGTGTATTTTCCTTTTCTTTTCCTATCGGAAAGTGTTCAAAAAATCTTAATCTAACTGCATTAATTCATTTTTTCTTTCTGCTCTTCATGGGGGCTAAACCATGTTGTGGTGTGTGCAGAAGCAGGCTGCACTTATTTCGGTCTAATAGGAGAAGAGGGAAAATAACCATGTTAATTTTGAGATGTGCATGCTAAACTCTAATTGAAGTATGTTTATTTTTTACCATCCAGTATGCTGTCTTTCATAATGGCATTGCTCCCAATGCCCGTTGAGAATCAGGAAACGACCTCAGGAAATGTGCGGAAAGGTAAGGAAGAATAATTAAAGCAGGAGACCAACACTATGCGAATTGTGCGGTATGAAAGAGATGGTAAAAGTCACTATGGAATTATTGAAAAAACATTTGTGAGAGAGGTGGAAGAGAGAAGTTTTTGTTCGGAGGAGCGGCCTGTAGGGGAACTGTTGACCGACCTCAGCTACACGGGTGTAACCGTCCCACTATCGGAAGTGCAGATTATTTCCCCCTGTCTGCCTACTAAGATTGTTGCCGTGGGGCTCAATTACCGTTCACATGCTCAAGAACTGGCTATGCAGTTACCTGAAGAGCCGCTTCTCTTCCTCAAACCATCAACTGCTGTAATCGGCCAGGACGATTGTATTTTTTACCCCGCCATGTCCCGCAGAATAGATTATGAAGCTGAACTGGGGGTGGTTATGGGTAAGGCGGCAAAACATATTTCTGTTGATGAAGTAAAGGAGTACATTTTAGGCTACACCTGTTTTAATGATGTGACAGCTCGTGACTTGCAGGGTAAAGATGTGCAATTTACCAGGGCAAAAAGTTTTGACACCTTTGCCCCTATCGGTCCATGGATTGAAACAGAGCTCGATCCCACTGACTGCAGGGTCGAATCCTACCTCGATGGTCAGCTCAAACAGTCAGGTAACACATCGGACCTGCTCTTTCCTGTTTACCACCTTGTCTCTTTTATTTCATCGGTAATGACTCTTTCGCCGGGTGATCTAATTGCAACAGGAACCCCCTCTGGCATTGGGCCTATGCAGGTGGGGAATACTGTAGAAGTAAAAATTGAGGGAATAGGCACTTTGAGGAATCAGGTGTCCGGCCAAAAAGGTCTTAGAACCCCTGTCCAACCCCCTATAATACCCCTACTATTTCTATTATTGCCTTTAATCCAACCAAACACAATATAATGTATTAAACGTAAAAAAAATACAATATATTGATTTTTTTCTTGACAGATGACATATTATTTATAGTATATAAACTATAAGCTAATGTATTATCAGTTTTTTTAGGAGGGACTTGTTCACACCGCAACTGGAGTTTTGTTTATGACGGCTGGGTTTTAAAACTAGATATGGTATGGATGATTTTTTTTAACCACTATGTTGTGTTCTAAAATCAGCTAAGGAATAGACATCGGCAGTGGCCATAGTCCCTGCCAGGCAAGGCCTTAACTCATAGTGAGGAGGGGGTGATAAAAAAATCAGGGTTCTTTAGCTAAGCTGTTTTAGGTTAAACAAATTAAAGGAGGTGATATTACATGGGTAATAAAGTATTGCGCAGTATTTATTTAGATATAGCACAGGTTGAACGGATCAAAAAGTTATCTGAAATAACCAAAGTTCCCCAAGCAGTATATGTAAGAGAAGGACTTGATCTCCTGCTTGAGAAGTATGAAGGGAAGATTGATTCACCGTCTCACAAACTCGTTGCAGAAGAACAAGCGTAATTTATTTTGATGTAAGCGTGGAAAATGGCGCTAGTTGTTTGTGGTCTTCCTCTTGATGCACTGCGGGACAGTAACTGTTTTCGTATGGGTTTAAAAGGCAGTTTTGAAATAGCCGGGTTGTCTCGATCTAATTGTTCTCTAGAGAAGGATGGCCCGGGAAAAGGAGGGAGTAATGCGCACGATAGCCATCGTCAACCAGAAAGGTGGGTGTGGCAAGACCACCACTGCAATAAATCTTTCTGCGTGCTTGGCACTCCGGAACAGGAAAGTCCTGTTAATTGATTTAGACCCGCAATCACATGCTTCCATTGGTTTGAATGTCAACGTAGAAGAACTTGATAAGAGTATCTACGATGTATTTTCAGCCACGGGGAGTCTTGGATTAGAAGCTGTTTCTGTAACTGTTGACCGTTGTTTTGACCTTGTTCCCGCTCAAATGATCCTGAGTGCAGTAGAGCAGGAACTGGCAGGTAAGGCTGGCCGTGAAAGTGTTTTGTTGCGGAGTATTCAGGCCCTGGAAGGCAACTATGATTACATAATAATTGATAGCCCCCCCAGCCTGGGAATGCTTACCATCAATGCACTGCGGGCCTGTACTGAGGCACTCATTCCCGTTGATATGAGTGTCTTTTCTCTTCAGGGTGTTGCCCGTCTGCTCGGGATAATCAATGTTCTAAAAGAGACCTATGGCCACGAGATACGGTGCAAGGCTCTCCCTACCATTTGGAATGCCAGGACCATTTTTGGAATCGAGGTGCTCAACGATATTGAGAAGCATTTCGGTGAAGCTGTCTATGAAACACTAATTCACCGGACAGTTAAACTGAAAGAGTCAGCCAGCTTTGGTCTGCCCATTATCAAATATAAGTCGCGATGCCGGGGGGCTGATGATTACAGTGGGCTGGCAGATGAAGTGCTGGCTGAAGAAAAGAGGCGCAGTAAAACGAAAGCTTCGTCCACACAGCTCGGCCCCCGTCAGACTAAAGACGGTGTGGTGTTCAGTTACTATGATCCTCTTGCAACGGATGTTCAGCTGGCAGGTGATTTTAGTGACTGGAAACCCTTGGGCAAGCTTATGGTGCACAAGGAAAATAAACATATCTGGATTGGTACTGTCTCTCTCAAACCAGGCACCTACCAGTATAAATTCATTGTGGATGGAGAATGGAAAGTTGATCCCTGCAATGCAGATGTGGCGATTTCAGAGCACGGTACCAACAACTCAACTGTTTTTGTTTCTTAATAAAACCATAGTTAGGATTAAACCCCTCACTAGCATTTGATTATTTGCACATGAAACAAACAAAAAAAATGGGGCGGGGGCTGGAAGATTTTTCTCACCTGTTTCTCTCATCTCCATCGGATAAACCGGGGAAAAGTGATGAGAAGGTGAAAGAGGATACTGCTAGAGAGAAAAATTTGTCAGTTCCTGCCCCTACACTCTGCATCACCAGTGACAAGGGGGTTCACGAAAGGTCTTTTGTTGCGATACAGCTGGCTTTAGAAATTTCACGACGGGGAGGAAACGTCGTCCTGTTTGATGCTGATTTTTCCCTTCCACGGCTGGGTATGCTCACTGACGGCTCTATTAAAAAGAATTCACTCATGAGCCTTATGGACTGTAATGGCCAGGAAACACATACAAAGCCTGCTAATAAGGGTATAACCCTGATTACTGTTGATGCAGATATTTCTACCTGCCACTCCCTTTCTGCCCATGAGCTGGGGGTTCTCGAAAACAATTTTCATGCACTTGAAGAGAACGCCGATGTCATTCTGGTTGTTATCTCTCCGGAGATGAGGGATCTCATGAATGTCTTCCTCAAGGGTATTAGTGAAATTATGGTTATTGTTCCCCAACCGGTAGCAGAAATGATTAATGCCTATGGTGTCATTAAAACTATTTTCAACTGTAACAGTACTGCCCGTGTAGGTGTGCTGGCATCAAGAGTAACTCCTCATTCCCAGGCAGAAGCGGTATTTACCAAGATGCAGCAGGTGGTAGATAAATTTTTACACAAATCCCTGTACAACTATGGTTGTCTTTCCAGGGACACAGAGTTCTCTGTGTTGCCGGAAGAAAGAAAGTCACCTGAAGCAGATCCGGCATCGGCAGAGAATTCAGTTTCACCGTCCATTGCCGGCATTGCCACATCCCTTTTAGGGATTGACTGCAAAACAAAACCATGAGATGAAGCAAGCATCTTCTCCAAGCTTTACGGACAGATTGTTCAACAAAGGTTAAAACAGATTCGTTTTGGCACTATCATAACACACCGATAATTTTTTTGTCGACGGAGAGCAGTCCAAGTATGTCATGTATCTATAAGAAGATTGAACCATTTTCCAAAAATGAAGTAACGGATATCATTGCCAGCAATATTACGGTGCTGGATGAACACCTTGAACTGATCGGTAAAAGTCCCGGTACGAGAACCGGGAAGTGGTGTGATCTTATGGGAATGGGCAATGACGGGCAGCTGGTGATGATTAGTGTTGAGGAGCGTTACACTGACAGGATGTTCTTGAGTATCTTAAACAGGCTTGATGTTGTGTGGGAAAACATGGACAACATCTCACACCTGTATCCAACATACGGGATTGAACGAAACCACCTTCCCCGTGTAGTTATAATAGCGCCCTCTTTCCCGAACTCTTTCATAAAAAGCCTGGGCTACCTTACCTATAGAATAAGGGTTGATCTCTTCACCTATAGATGTCTGGAAAGTGAGAAGGGTAGGGGCCTTTTAGTGGAGCCTGTAGAAACAAAAGTTCACTATGGGGATGTACTGAAAGCTGATAGCAGGGTACTTAAGACACGGGGACTTGTCACCGGAACAAAAGTGACAACAGAAGAGATAATGGAATTCCTTCACTAGCTACTGTCCCCCCCTTTACCTGAGCAGGACTACCCTAAGGTTATAACACAATTATCCTCGCCAAAGGGATTGGGAACGTGTGATCCACATTGTGGATCATTGCGCCACTCACCGTCAACTAAAAACCTGTATTCATATCTTCCCGGTGAGAGATTGAGATTTATTTTCCACAGTCCATCAGTGGATTTTTTAAGGGGATGTGCTTGCGGATCCCAGGAATTAAAATCACCGGCCAGGAGTACGCTCTGGGCTTCTGGAGCCATAAATGAGAAGGCGGCCCTTTTGTAACGTGGCTTTTTTACTGTTGAACTCTTTTTAGCTGTTTTTTTCTTAATCGCCATCATGAACCCTCCTAGTTTTGTTTGATAAATAGATTTTATTGAGGCCATTTTTCCAAAAAGGTTCTTTGCCGTGAAATGTATGTTGTGTAACGTGAATGGAATATGATGCCCACGTTAGGTAGGGGTATGATTCTATGGCTTCATTGCTTCATTACCAAAAAGTTTAGCACGGAGTGTAATTAAGTCAAGTTTAATTGTTTATTTTCTTGTAAAAAGTGCATTTTCAACATAGATAGCTCCTTTTTAGTAGGTGCTATATGCTATTTTAGGAAAATTTCTAAATATGAAAAAAAAGGTTGACAAATATATCAAATATGTGTATATTATATGATTTGCAACACGTTACCATTCCCCACATTTAACAGGTTTTTTCCGAGAAACCATCTTGAGTTTTAGCTTGTCTCTCAACAACCGAGGATACTTTTTCAGCAAACTCAATATATAGGGGAGGAACCGTGGTTACTAACGCCCTCGTACCTGCATTACCTTATCTTGTTGAATCTCAATTAATACCTCAACGATACCTGCTGGAAACTGTTCAACAGTTTACTGAAGATATCGTTTTATCCCGCACTAAACCCAGCCAGCGATCGATAAGTAAGCAGCATTCTGATAACCTGCCATTCACCCCCCGGGAAACCTTTCAACAAAGAACTTCATTTGCCGGTGATTTTTTGTCGGGTTTCACTTCCCGCAGGAGCAGTTCCGGCCACAGGGCGTCTTCCCCGTGGGCTGACGATCCTGCTCGATCTGCTACCTATGGTAATGATGCATGCCTCATGACTACCCCCGTAGATAAGGGGACATATGTAGATATCTATTTCTGAACCCTTGCATTTCTAACCATTTTCAAGCAACCTGCCCTTTACACACTACTACGTCATTAGTTTGAGCCAGTGATTATAGGGATCCCGAGAGAAATTAAACCCGAAGAAAAAAGAGTATCATTAACCCCTGATGGTGTTGAAGCATTTGTGCGTCATGGACACCAGGTGCTCATAGAACACAAGGCAGGAGAGGGGTGCGGTATTCCAGATGCAGACTACAGAACAGCCGGTGCTTCCGTGAAACGCAGGGTTAGTGCGCTCTGGGAAAAAGCGGACATGATTATCAAGGTAAAAGAGCCTTTGTCCTCAGAAACCATTCTCATGCGTGAGAAACAGGTTGTGTTCACCTTTTTGCACCTGGCGGCTAATAAGAAGCTCACCCTTGAACTGCTTGAAAAACGGGTGGTGGGGATTGCATATGAGACTGTCCAATTGAAAGACGGTAGTCTGCCCATTTTAAGGCCGATGAGCCAGATTGCAGGACACCTTTCGGCACAGCTTGGCGCCCGTGGATTGGAGGTGCGCAATGGGGGAATGGGTATTCTCATGGGGGGTGTTCCCGGGGTTGACCCTGCACGGGTCACTGTCATAGGAGGTGGTAGTGCAGGCTTACGGGCGGCCGAAGTAGCTTCGGGTCTGGGGGGAAGTGTGACCATTCTTGACATTAATAAACAGCGGGTTAAACAGCTGAGAGGCCGGTTTCCCAAGCGGGTGAAGGTGAAACAGTCGACACCTGAACGGATGGAATACGAAGTGCTTCAATCTGATCTGGTTATTGGTGCTGTTCTCAATCCAGGGGCCAGGGCTCCTAAGCTCATTAGGAAAGGTATGGTTAAGAAGATGAAAAAGGGGGCGGTGATTGTGGATATTGCAGTGGATCAGGGGGGGTGTTGTGAAACCATACGACCTACTTCCCATGCCGAACCATTCTATCTTCGCTATGGTGTTGTCCACTGTGGAATTACGAATCTGCCGAGCATGGTCCCGCTTACCTCAACTGCTGCTCTCAGCAATGAAAGTCTTCCCTTTGCTCTCAAAATTGCAAATTACGGGTATTTTTCGGCTGCCCGTAACAATCCGGCACTCCTTAAGGGAATTACTACTTTTGATGGAAAGGTCACTAACAGGGCAGTGGCCGATGCCCTTGGTTTGACCTGTCATCGCCTGTTAAGTGGTGAGTGATCGACCCTTTACCGTATCCTCTTCAACGGAAATAATTTCAACCTCTATCTCGCAATTTTTAAGGCTGTCCGGCCCATCTATCAGAACCGGTATATAGTTACGTGAAAGGCCCTTGAGATATCCTGATTTTCTATCCCGCTTATCCTCAAGTAAAACAGTAACTTTCTTCCCTAAATAGCCTGAATAAAAATTGTATTTTTTTAATTTATTGAGCTGGATTAACCGGTCTCTCCTTAATTTGGCAGTTTCAGGTGGGATATGATCGGGAAAAGAAGCAGCTACGGTGTTCTCCCTTTTTGAATAGGGGAAAACATGAAAGTAGCTGACGGGTAATTGTTCAAGGAGTTTGTAGGTATTATTAAAGTTATCTTCAGTTTCCCCCGGAAATCCTACCATCACATCTACACCCAGACAGAGATGAGGTATTTTTGAGACAAGTACTGTGATCAGCTTTTTAAAGTCAGATGCACTATAAGGCCGGTTCATGCGTTTCAGGATGTCACTATCACCGCTTTGGAGTGGCAGGTGAAGGTGTGGGCATATGATTTGGGAGGAGGCAATCAGTTCCACCAGTTCAGAAGAGATATCCATTGGCTCAAGTGAGCTGAGTCTTATGCGGGATAGTGGTTTTACCCGTTCCATAAGTTGAAGTAGTTTTAACAGTGAAGAGGTGGGGGTAAGGTCAATCCCGTATGCACCAAGGTGGATTCCCGTTAAGACAACTTCATTGAAACCCTGACTGCTCAGGGTATCTAACCGCTTAAGTGTTTCTTGAGGATCCAGGCTGCGGCATTTACCCCGGGCACGGGGAACAATACAGTAACTGCAGAATGACTCACAACCGTCCTGAATTTTCAAAAAGGCCCTGGTGTGCTTTGAAAAAGATCTGAGAGGGGGATCTTGAAACGAGGTTATCTCCTCAATATCTGAAACCATGACCCGGGGGGATGCATTTTGTACCGGACTGCCGGTGATAAAATCGGCTATGCTGTGCTTCTCACGGTTGCCCAGGATGAGGCTGACCCCTGGAATCTCCTGTAATGACTGTGCTGCGACCTGGGCGTAGCAGCCGGTCACAATAATCTGGGCGGCAGGATTTTTCTTCTGTGCCCTTCTGATCAGCTGGCGGGACTGATAATCTGTCTTATGGGTAACGGTGCAGGTATTGATAATATATACATCAGCCTCGGTCTTAAAGTCGACTATCCGGTGACCCTTTTTCTTCAGAGTTTCTTCGATGGTGGCGGAATCGTACTGATTAACCTTACATCCCAGTGTTGTGATGGCAATTGATTTTGTTTTCATAACAGAAAGTATCTCTTCTTTTTAACCCCCATCCCCTTTAGTTTGAAAGTGAGTGAAAGGTGAAATGGCATGACATCCTAATACCATGATGTGGGGTACTCCAGATTCAGGTAATTCTAAAGCCTGGGGACTCATAAAAGCAAGCATAAAAAGGGGAGCTTCCCTTGTATTGAGGGTTTTTTCAAAGTGGCCAATGAAAAAGTCTTGATTAGCTTTCGAGAGTGTGCTAAAAGCCTCAAAGTTGGCGATTACACGTGCACTGCGCACGTAATAAGCAGCATTTCTAATTAGTTATGAGGTGAACCAGTATGGCAATTGTTATTCCTTTCAGAGGCATTCTCTACAACCAGGAAAAGGTGGGTGACTGCAAACAGGTTACTGCTCCGCCCTATGATATTATTTCTCCAGAGCAGCAGGATCAGTATTATGAGAAGAGCGAGTTTAACGTTATCAGGCTGATACTTGCTAAGCAGTTCCCCGATGACACAGAAGCGAACAACAGGTACACCCGTGCTGCAGATTCCTTCAACCAGTGGCAGGCAGAATCGATTTTGACACGGGATGAAGAACCCGCCCTCTATTTTTATCATCAGGAGTTTTCTGTCCCCGGTGGTGGAAGAGCAGGCCCGTGATGGATTCATATGCCTGGTTCGTTTGGAAGATAAGGACAAGGGTGTAGTCATCCCACATGAAAAAACCCTGGATAAGCCAAAGGCAGACCGGCTGCAACTTATGAAATCCTGCTCAGCTAACTTCAGTCAAATATTTTCTCTCTATTCAGATCCTGACAATGGGGTTGTGCAGCTTCTTAAAGACGAGATTAAGGGCCCACCCTTAATCGATGTGACTGACGAGGATCAAACTCTCCATCAGCTGTGGCGTGTTTCCCAGAGTGAAGCCTTGCGGGAAGTGTCCCAACGCCTTAGTGAACAATCGCTTTTTATTGCTGACGGGCATCACCGGTATGAAACTGCCCTTAACTATCGCAACTATATGGCTGCAGACCATCCCCATAAAACGGGTAAGGAACCTTTTAACTATGTAATGATGTACCTTACTCCGATGGAGGGAGAAGGAATGCTCATTCTTCCATATCACCGGGTGATACATAATATTGAACAGTTTAACTTTGACTCTTTTGAGAAGAAACTTGATGAGTACTTTGAAGTTACCGCTTTTCCCTTCAACGGGGATACCAAACCCGATGTGTGGAAACAGTTTAATGATCAGCTGCAGGAACGTGGTACAATACGCCCGGCCTTTGGAATGTATGGTGCCGGACAATCATCTTTTCACCTGCTTCTGTTAAGAGAGCATGTCTTTGACTCGTTCACTGATACTGATGACTCCTCAGCAATTCTAAAAAAGCTTGATGTCAATGTTATTGAATCCTGTATCTTTAAGGGCGTTCTGGGCATCACCAGCAAAGACCTCCAGCAGCAGGAGAATATAAGCTATGTGCATGACAGTGATGAAGGATTAGAGCTGGTTGAGGCCAGGGGGTACCAGCTGGCATTTTTTCTCAATGACACAAAATCTTCTGAAATCAGAGAGGTTTCAGAAAGAGGAGAAACCATGCCGCAGAAATCAACCTTTTTCTATCCCAAACTCTTAAGTGGACTGGTAATCAATAAAATTGAACCTGATGAGTCGATTGAACCCTCGTGGATATAGAGGTCCCCCTTCAGGAAGGTGAAGAACTTGATCAGCTTTTTGATGGACGCTTAAGAATCATTCAAAAAAAAGATGGGTATCGTTTTTCCCTTGATGCCATTCTACTTGCCCATTTCACTTCCCTTATTAAAGCCCATTCCATCGTTGATCTCGGTACCGGCAGTGGTATTATACCTCTGGTGTTAGCCAGGAAAATGATTTCCCCTTCTATTGTGGGGGTGGAAGTCCAGGAACAGCTGGCCGATATGGCCAGGCGGACTGTAGCCCTAAACGGACTTACCGGCTCCATTTCTATTCTTCACAACGACTTAAGAAATGCTAACCAATACTTAAAGCCATCTTCTTTTGACCTGGTGGTGTGTAATCCCCCCTATTATCCGGTAACAGAAGGACGGATTAATCCGGATATGCAAAAGGCAATAGCCCGGCATGAAATTATGGCAACGCTGCATGATGTTGTGGCTGCATCACACTACCTAGTGAAACCCGAAGGGGTGATAACCATTATTTTTCCGGCCAAGAGATTATTAGATTTGATTACTGTCCTTAAGGATGCCGGCATCAACCCGAAACGTCTCAGAATGATATACAGCTCTCAGCACACAGAGGGGAAGCTTGTGATTATCGAAGGTGGGAAGCTTGGCAATCCGGAACTGGTGGTGGAGGAGCCATTTTTTATTTATAAAACCTGTGGTGGCTACTCTGAAGCAATGCAAAAAATCTATGACACAGTCTAAATCGGTAGATCCTGTTCAGACCCATTGCTTTACGTTGACATTGATTTCCTATCCTTGAATACTATTTCGGATCTTAACTACTGGCGTTTATGGTAGTAGTATGGGTTTTTTAGTGTAAGGGCTGACATACTATATATAGATGCATCAATAAAATAGCAAAGCAATTGTATTATTCAGAAGTTAAGGAAATTCAGAGATACTGACTAAGAATCCGTAGGTCTGTGAGTGAAACAATTGTGGGTGTAGTAAAATCAATTTAAGAAATATGCAGTTAGCAAATAATTAGCTTGCTGCCTGTTTTTTTGTTCTCACCTATGTGTGAATTCGTGTGAGAATTCTCTATAAATAATCTTCCTTCTTTACATAAAAGATATCTCGTGGTATTGAATTTTTTCAATTTCATGGGGCAACGCCAGCTGAGAAAAACATCTGATTGAGAGACAATGAAAGGAAACTAAAATGAACAAAAAAGAAAAAGAAATACTCAGCAAGCATGAGCAGCGTTCAAAAGACGGTTTCAATGCTTTAG
>CAVVWZ010000023.1:0-19860 GCA_963752035.1 uncultured delta proteobacterium
CCCCTATGGTGCTTCCCGCGTTCCAACTGGAGAGATGCTGGAGCCGATCGACATCCTCATTATAGACCTCCAGGATATCGGAACCAGGGTCTACACCTTTATCACCACACTTGCCTATTGCCTGACAGCAGCTCAAGAGCACGGAAAAAAAGTCGTCGTGCTCGACAGGCCAAATCCCATTGGTGGCACTGCGATAGAAGGCAATCTTCTCAAGCATGAACTCAGCTCATTTGTCGGCGTTTATCCCCTTCCCATGAGACATGGCTTAACCATAGGAGAAGCAGCACTCTTCTTCAACTCCCGCCATCACATCGGTTGCGATCTGGAAGTAATCCCCATGGAAGGCTGGAACCGCACCATGTACTTTCAGGAAACAGGTCTTCACTGGATTCCTCCTTCCCCCAACATGCCATCCCCCACAACAGCACTGGTCTATCCCGGCCAGGTCATCATGGAAGGAACCAACCTCTCTGAAGGAAGAGGCACTACCACACCCTTTGAAATATGTGGTGCCCCTTTCATCGATCCCTACCAGTTAAAAGAGAACCTTGACAGAAAAGATCTTCCCGGTATCTTTTTACGGGAGGTATTTTTTCAACCAACTTTTCACAAGTGGCATAACGAGGTGTGCGGCGGACTGCATATCCACATCAAAGATCCCAACACATACAAACCCTATGTTACTTCCCTCACCATCACACAGGAAATCAGAAAACTGTATCCCCGTGATTTCTCCTGGCGCACTCCCCCCTATGAATACGAGCAGGAAAAGATGCCCATCGACCTCATCACAGGAAATGAGGGTATAAGAGAAGGGATTGAGCACAACAAAGATATTCAGGAACTTGAAGCATCCTGGAAAGAGGAACTAGACCAATTCAGAGAAATGGCACAACACCATTTCCTCTATCAATAAGAAAAATACTATGAAAGCAATGATTCTTGCAGCAGGTGAAGGTACCCGCCTGCTTCCCCTAACCCGGTTCCGACCAAAACCCCTGTTTCCCATTTACAATGTTCCTCTCCTGGGACTCACTATTGAAAACCTGAAGAGAGCAGGTGTCAAAGAGATCGTTATCAACACCCACCACTTCAATCAGTCTATTGAAACCTACATCCAGGAAATCACGCCAGCCGGAGTGAACATACATCTCAGTCATGAAGAAACATTACTGGGTACCGGAGGGGCAATTAAGAAAGTTGAGACTTTTTGGAATGACAGCCCCTTCATTGTCATCAATGGCGACATTATTCACACCATCGACATATCTGCAGCCTATCAAAACCATTTAGAGAGTGGAAATCTGACAACCCTTATAGTGCACAACCATCCTCCCTTTAACCGGGTAGAAATAGATCAGGACAAAACCATTGTCGGCATCAGGGAACAACGGGTAAGAACCCCTGTATCCACCACCAGAAAGTTGGCATTTACCGGTATCCATATTATCTCCCCGCAGATTTTAGAACATATACCTCGGCACCGTCATCTTGACATTATTAATCTCTACCTGGAACTTATAGCCCGTGGAGAGAACATTGGTGGCTATCCGGTAGAAGAACATTACTGGCTTGACATTGGCACCCCCAATGACTACCATCGCATTCACCGGGATATTTACAACAACAGTAATGACCTCAAAATGGCATACAGCTGTCATCCCACAAAGAAAGCAACCGATACTACCGATACAGATGTACGCCTTGATGGCTATGTGTCTCTCGGGGAAAATACGACCATTGGCAAAATGTGTACCATAAGAAATTCAATCCTCTGGGATGGGGTAACCATCAATGATAACCTCACCATAGAAGGATGCATCATTGGTAATGGAGTCACCGTAAACCACTCCCTCAAAGACCAAATCGTTGTTTAAGTTCCCTATAAAAGCTTAGCGTACTTTGCGTCTTTGCGGTTAAAAACAGTTTTAAATGAGGCATTTGATTCTGCATCCTGGATCATGCATCATGAGTTATAGTAATGAATAAAACCACAGAAAACTTGTCTAACCATTTCATTTCCTTTGCCGAGGACTACCTTGCCGGTCACGGTATAAACCCTGATAAAACCACCTGGAACCCGTTGATGGGTGATGGATCCGACCGCATCCTCTATCGTCTTACTTACCCTGAGGGATCTCTCATCCTGGCAATCAATGAGCATCCCCCAACCAACAGTGCAGGTGTAAACGAGAACGATTCGTTTTTCTATATCTGCAATCATCTAAAGTCAAAAGGGATTGCCCTGCCTGAAATCTATGACTTCAAAAGGGACAAAGGATGGTTCATTCTTGAAGATCTCGGTGATCTGCACCTGTACGATGAAGTTCTGCGGGTAAGAGAAGACCACCAACAATGTGAAGCACTCTATAAAAAAGCGCTTGCCATCCTCCCAATTATTCAGGTCAAAGGGGCCCAGGGGTTTGATAGCGACAAAATCCACAGCGCACCCTATGATAAGGATTTTGTTCGCCAGTGGGAATCAGGATACTTTGTCCGTAATTTTCTGAGGGGTTATTGTAAGCTCCCTATCAGAGAAGATCATCTGGCCGAGGAATTAGATGGTTTGGCGGAAAATCTTTCATCCATTGACAGTCATTTTTTTCTTTACCGGGATTTCCAATCAAAAAATATCATGATCAAGGAAGATCAGATGCATTTTATCGACTTCCAGGGAGGACGCATGGGGCCTCTCCACTACGATCTCGCTTCCCTTCTAATCGATCCCTATGTTGATCTCAATGATACCTTGAGGGAAAAACTGCTGGAATACTATCTGAATCAACTTGGAAAACTTATTACCGTAGACGAAAAACAGTTCCTTCAAGATTATACTGTAATCGCACTCCATCGGAACATGCAGGTGCTGGGTGCCTTTGCTTACCTCTCCAAGATAAAACAAAGAAGTCATTTTACACAGTATATCCCACCCGCAGTAAAAAACTTGAAGAAGTTATTGAACCTCGACATATTCTCCCCCTATAAAAATACGCGGAAGGTGGTAAATGGGTTATGAGTTGTAGTATACGTCGAACTGCTCTGGGTTTCATGTTCCTTCTTGTGGTTACGCTCTGTTACAGTTGTCAGAGGATTCAATCCTTACCATCACTGGTCAGAGGAACGTCTCAACCCTTGGAACGTATTGAACCAGAAAACTATCCCTTCTTCTCTGATAATGGTGATAGAGAAAGCCTCACACGAGGATTAAAAAATCAAATCAGGTACTTTGCACGATTGAAGGGACCGGAAGAGTATCCTTTTGGCAATAAAAGAATCTCCTCTGAAACAATCCTGCTGACACTGTTACGCTTTCTTAAAATACTCGAAGAGAATACTGAAGCAGATCTCAACCAGCTCATTACAGAAAACTTTGATCTTTATCAATCAACCGGTAAGAAGGGAAAAGGGATTGTCACCTTCACCGGCTATTACCTGCCTCTTTTAGAGGGAAGCCTCAAACCAGACAAGCTTTACCGCTATCCCCTCTACCGTCGGCCGAATGATCTTATCATTCGCACACTCAAACCAAGCGGGGCAAAAAAGGCAGTGCGGATAGAAAACGGAAAAGAATATCCCTACTACACACGAAAACAGATTGACCAGGACCGGATCCTGGCAGGAAAGGGTTATGAGATTGTCTACCTGAAAGATCCCCTTGACTGCTATCTCCTGCACGTCCAGGGGTCCGGAACAGTCATCCTGCGTGATGGCACAAAACTTAATCTTCACTTTGCAGGCAGCAACTACCATCCCTACCGCTCACTACGGGAGGAAATGCTCAAAGATGGGCTGCTCAGTCCTGACAATGCATCGATGGAATCAATCAGCAATTACTTTGACCGTCACCCGCAGAAACTACAAAAGTACCTTAACCGGAATAAACGATATACCTTCTTCAGCATAGTGGAAGGTGGGATAGTGGGTTCTCTCGGGGTGGAACTGGTCCCCGAAAGGTCAATTGCCACTGACAAGCAGATCTTTCCTGCCGGGGCACTCTCATACATCGTTACCACTGTGCCTTACACCACCAGCAAAAAATCCATGCCATGGTCTCAATTTGTTCTCAATCAGGATGAGGGAGGTGCAATCAAGGGCCCCCATCGGATTGATATTTTCTGGGGGACGGGTAGCCGGGCCGAATACATAGCTCATCACATGAATCAACCGGGGGAGCTCTATTTCCTGGTACTCAAAAACAGGTTGAACTAGTGTTTTGTATCAAGAATGGTCATACCCGTAATCAGGTGCGTTATTGGCCTATAGAATAGAACCGTCTTAAGAAAGAATACTCTAGATGCTTTTCACCTTGCATTAGGCACCAGTAATCATGTAACATTACTTGAACTTATCAATACTGTGAAGAGGACACCTATGATTCGAGACTGGAAAAAGGAATACCAGCACAAACTTCAGGACCCTAAAACCGCCCTACGGAATATAAGACCCGGGGACAGGATTTTTGTAGGGACAGGATGTGCAGTGCCAAGCCTGCTGGTAAAAACACTGGAAACAATTGGTAGTAAGATGAGAGACACGGAGATTATGCATATACTGACGGTTGGGGATACACCCTACACCAATGAGCAGTTTTGTGATAATTTCCGTTGCAATGCCTTCTTTATTGGTCAAAACACCCGCACCGCTATTGCCGAAGGCCGGGCAGACTATACACCCGTTTTTCTCTCAGACCTGCCAAACCTTTTCCGGAGCGGGGGGATTCCCCTCGACGTTGCCCTTATTCAGGTTTCTCCACCAGACGAGCATGGGTTTTGCTGTTTCGGTATTTCAGTAGATGTGGTAAAATCAGCCTCTGAAAGCGCAACAATGGTCATTGCCGAGATCAACCCGCACATGCCCCGTACCTGGGGAGATTCGCTCATCTCTATTGATAAGATTGATATCCTGGTAGAAAATGACACTCCCCTGCCGGAAGTTCCGTCTCCGCCACCGGATGAAACTGCTGAAAAGATCGCTAAGAATATTTCCCGGTATATCGAGGATGGCTCCACCATTCAAATGGGTATCGGCACCATTCCAGGGGCCATTACCAAATTCCTGAAAGATAAAAAAGATCTGGGAGTCCACTCTGAAATGATTTCAGACGGTGTTGTTGATTTATGGGAAGCCGGTGTTATTACCAACAGGAGAAAATCGATCCATCAGGGAAAGATTATTGCTACCCTGGGTATGGGCACCAAAAAACTCTACGATTTTGTAAACAACAACCCGTCTGTTGAATTCCATCCCAGTGAGTATGTCAATAATCCTTACATTATAAGTCTCAACGAAAAAATGGTTGCTCTCAATTCCGCTCTGGAAGTTGACCTGACCGGACAGGTTACAGCAGAATCCCTGGGGCACTTATTTTACAGCGGAATCGGTGGCCAGGCTGATTTTATGCGGGGGGCATCAAAGTCAAATCGAGGGAAAACCTATCATTGCCTTACCCTCAACAGCAAAAAACGGCACCATTTCCCGCATCGTACCTCACCTCAGTGAAGCAGCAGGGGTTGTCACTTCAAGAGGTGACGTGCACTACGTGGTTACAGAGTATGGTGTCGCTTATTTACACGGGAAAAGTATCCGCGAGAGGGCGATTGCCCTGATTAACATTGCCCACCCTTCATTTAGAGATAAGCTCCTCAAATTCTGTAAGTTACGGTGTTACGTCTATCCTGATCAGGTGCTTCCCAAAAACGGCATGCCCTATCCTGAAGAACTGGAGGTCACAAAATACTTCGACAAGGATACCGAGCTATTCTTCAGACCCGTAAAACAGACAGATGAACCCCTGATGAAGGAATTTTTCTATTCCTTTTCAGATAAGAGTTTCTACCAGCGGTTTTTCACCCATCAGGTTGCAATGCCCCACAGCAAACTGCAGCACCTGGTCAATCCCGATTATGACGAAGAGATGGCAATTACCGGGGTTATTCAAAAAGAGGGAAGGAATTACATCATTTCCGTTGGGCGTTACTACCTTGATCAATCAACCAATATGGCTGAAATTGCCTTTATCGTGCGGGACAACTATCAACAGAAAGGGATTGGCACATTCCTCCTTCAGTACCTCATTGAAATTGCAAAAAAAAGAGGGATTAAGGGATTTAAAGCGGAAATACTCACCGAAAATATGGTTATGCTGCACGTAATCCACAAATGTGGCTATCCGGTGCAAAGCAAACTGGAAGATGACTCCTACTCTATTTCTATTATCTTTAACGATTAACTCTTTGCCCATCGCACCAGATTAAGTTTGGCGACTGTACTTTTTTACTTAAATTCCTTATTGACTTGAAAAATAAAGTATGATATGAAAATTTTTGTGTTTTTACTTGCATTAATCGTTATTATTGTTTGAAAGAGGGGACCCTGATTCATTGAATTATTTCCTGATTTTGGCAAGAACGATTAAGTGTCAAGTGCGTATCTTTAATTTTTAGTATAGGGGGTTTTAGGTATGGCTAAAGGAGTAGTGAAATGGTTTAATGAAAAAAAGGGTTACGGGTTTTTATCTCAAGAGGATGGAGATGATGTCTTTGTCCATTACACAAGTATCGGGGGAGACGGATTTAAAACCCTCAAAGAAGGAGATGCCGTAGAGTTTGAGGTGCAGGAGGGACCAAAAGGACCTCAAGCGGTCAATGTAAAAGTAAGTTAATAAAATCACTGTGACATGATAAAAATGGCAGCCATGTGGCTGCCATTTTTTTGCTTATCACGTTCACACTCTTCAGACTGATTAGAGTCAGGAAAACTATGTATCATTTGATTGGCAGAATACTCGTAATTTCCGGTATAATTCTTTCCATCTCCCTGGTACACCTGCCAGCGGGAAAGGGGGAACCGCCCCTGTCGGAGAAGGTACTTTCCAAAAGACTCTATCAGTTGACCCCTCCGGAGATTAATTCACTCATACAAGAGGTTACCCAGACACATCCCACGAGAGCAGAAAAAATTGCTGCCTACTCCCGTCTTGCACTGGGAACCCCTTATGCGCTTGGTTGTCTGGGTGAAGGAACTGAAGGAAGGTACGATAAGGATTCCCTGATGGATTTTAGCAGGGTTGATTGTCTGACTTTCTGCGAACAGATTATCGCACTTGCAATCTCAAAGGACTACAATGATACCTTCCAGAATTTGCAAAAAATACGGTACCACAGCGGAACCATAAGCTTTAATGCCCGAAATCATTTTGTGATAGCAGACTGGATTACTCATAATCAATGGCTCCTGAGAAACGTAACGGAAGAGCGCTGTGGGTCATTGTGTAAAGAGATGGTTAAAACCATTGACCGAAAGGCTTTTGCAGCCGCCCAGGGGTGTGCTGACACAAGTGGTTTTCCTCCACCACAAACCATGAGTATTCACTACCTTCCCAAACAACATCTGCTTCCCAGTGCAACAGAGCTAAGGGGAAGTGAAATCATGGTGCTCATTACCACAAGAGAAGGTATTTTTGCTTCCCACCTTGGGTTTATAGTGAAGCAAGACGACGGTTCACTCCTGTTCCGCCACGCAAGTTCCCTTCATAATAAGGTGATCGATGAACCCTTCAATCAGCTATGCAGGAGGGTTATGGAGGATCAACAAATCGCCGGCTCAGTACTGTTAGCGGTAAAGGATGATCACATGCTTCCCCCGGCACCAGGTCACCGGCACACCTCAATAAAACGTCTTATCTTCTCTTCGATTATATCCTCAGCCTCTAACACCTCCTCTTCTGTGTTAAAAGCAGATGCAAGGCTGACAAAAATGGTATCGAATGGAGATGGCCGCATATTCCAGTTTTTTTCATAGTCAATACGTGCGATACGATATTCCGCCTGAGAGAAGTAATACTTCCCCAGTCTACTGTCGGCTTGACGAAAACTTCCAGGCCCCTTTAAGTGCAAAATAATCCCGTAGGGCACGCTGGACCGGTACCTTTTCTAACGTATCAGCCCGGACAGTATCACCCATGCGATTTTGAACATGGGTGAAAAAGGCTTTAACGAAATCAACATCCGTCAGGACAAGCCCGTAGAGGTGCCAGTCATCAAGGGAACAGATCACAGCCGTCTGTTCCACCGGTGTAAGAGAGGAGTAGCTTATGCAAAAATGATTTGCACAAAGTTCAGCACCATAAAAAGAACATGTCCTCAAATCCCGGCCCAGATGCAGCACAGGATGAAGCATACAGCCAACCCTCCTCTCCTCTCTGTCCACAAATCCCAGAAATTCACAATTATGAATAGTTTCACACAGTTTCGGAGTAACGGACAGTGTTTGGATTTTCCTGCGGCAGGAATCTACATCAGGGTTTTTACCTGCAGAGAAAAAAAGTTCCGTTCTCTGTTTAAGAAGCGATCTGAGGGTTTCTCTCGAATGATCTTCGACATTATAGAGCCCACAACACGCACCGCAGGACTTGGTGTTATCCGGCTGACAGAGATGAAGAGGATATTTTTTCATGAATTTTATTTCTTCACCCTCTCCCCTTCGGGGAGAGGGCCAGGGTGAGGGGGCCTATTGTTTATGTTTTTATCAAACAAAAAGGTGCGTAACAACGCACCTTGAATTCATAGCTGGTAACTGCAAACTGGTAACCGACAACTGGTTCTATTACAAATCCAAGCGTCTCCAGCTTGTGGTTGGGATAGTCCAGATATTCCATTTTTTTAGGGGTGATCTTTATAAGACAATAGGCCGGATCGGATGGACCATCTTTCCAGAAAGCACTCCAGGCATCCTGCCACATCTCTTTCCGGGTAGCATCATCTTTGACGATGGTTGCCGTTCCCAGAGCTGAAACACTGCTGTGATCTGTTGGTTGATAGTAAAACACACTAACCGCAGGATTTTTTTCTATCTCTCCCACCTTGCGGGATTCCACTCCCGTCGCATACCAGATAACCATGTCATCTTTAAGAGGAAGATTTGCCATCATCCTTCCCCGCGGGGTACCGTCGTCCCCAATGGTAATGAGATTAGCAAAGGGGTAACCTGCAACAAAGTCCATAATAGTTTTCTTTAATTCATTTGACATGTCCGGTCTCCTTCCTGGTAAGGAACAGCCAGCAGGCTAACTCTGCTCGGTTTTCTTCACGAGTTCTTCGTACTGCTGATTAGTTCTTTCCTGGATCTCTTTTCTCAAGTCCTCTGTGAGGTGACGAAATCTTCCCTGTAGCTTCAAGTATTCATCAAGAGGTTTAATCTTAGACACTTTCTTGGTCAGTTTATATTGGCCATTCTCTACTTCATACAGGGGAAAGAGCCCCGTCTCTACCGCCAGTTTGCCCAGCTGGATAGAACGCTCAGGAGCGGACCGCCACCCTGTCGGACACACGGAATAGACATGGAGATATTTAGCACCTTTAATAGTCTTTGCCTTATTGACCTTATTGATTAAATCCCGGGGATAGCTCGGATTGGCTGTCGCAACATAGGGAATGTTGTGAGCAACAGCGATCGCCGGCATATTCTTTTTCTGGGTTTTCTGGCCCATGCTCACCTTCCCCGGAGGGGAGGTAGTAGTCATGGCCCCAAAAGGAGTGGAGCTGCTGCGCTGTATACCGGTATTCATATAGGCTTCATTGTCAAAGCAGACATAGAGGAAATCGTGTCCCCTCTCCATTGCGCCGGAGAGTGCCTGCAAACCAATATCGCTGGTGCCGCCATCTCCACCCATGCCAACCACGGTGATTTCTTTTCCGGAAATCTTCTTCTTCCGCCGTAGGACTTGCAATGCCCCTTCAATACCTGAGGCAACTGCAGCGGTATTTTCAAACAGGCTGTGAATCCAGGGAACCTCCCAAGAGGTATGGGGAAACGGAGAACTCACAATCTCCATACACCCTGTGGCATTGGCAATAATAACATCCTTACCCAGTGCCTTACATACCAGACGGAGGGCCAGAACTTCACCACATCCGATGCAGGCCCGGTGTCCCGGTGCAAAATACTCTTCTGATGGTATCGTCTGAGAAGTTTTTTTAGCAGTCTGTTCCATTACTCTCTCACCCCAATCATTTCATATGCCCTGTCCTGTCCCTTTTCAGCGGCAGAAATGGCCTTTTGAATTATCTGTTCAAAGTCTTCAGGAAGGACATCCCTTCCTCCTAAACCACCCACAAAACCCACGATGTCGGGTCTCTTTTCCATTCCATAGAAGGCAGACTTAATCTCACTGCAAACGGGACCTCCCGTACCCCCATAGGAAAGACAGCGATCAAAAACGGCAAGCACCTGAACACCATTCAGGGCTTCCCGCAATGCCTCAAAAGGAAAGGGTCTCCACAACCGGAGTTTTACCAGCCCAACCTTCTTACCTTCAGCACGCATCTTATCTATGGCCAACTCGGCTGGCTGGCTAAAGCTACCCATGGTTAAGAGCATCACTTCCGCACCTTCTGCCTTATAGGTTTCCACGGGTGTGTAGTGGCGTCCAAAGCGCTTGCCAAAGTCTTCCCAGACATCGCAGATGGTACCCATAGTCCCGATCAGTGCCTCTTCCTGTGCCTTCCGGGCTTCTGTGTAAATTACCGGAGGTGCGAAAGCCCCAATGGTAACCGGCTTATCGGGGTGCAGGGGAAAGGGATAGGTATAGGGGGGCAGAAAAGAATCCACCTCCTTCTGATCCAGCAGTTCCATAGGCTCCACAACATGGGAGACGTGAAATCCATCAAGATGCACCATCACAGGAAATAACACCTTGTGATCTTCTGCTATTCTGAAGGCACAAATGGTTTGATCAAAGGCCTCTTGCCCGCTGGTGGAAAATATCTGAATCCACCCACAGTCCCGTGCAGACATGGCATCTGAATGGTCGCCCCACACATTGAGGGGACCTGACAGAGCCCGGTTGGCAACGGCTAACACAATCGGCAACCGGGATGAGGAGGCCACATAGAGCACCTCATGCATCAATTCCAGGCCCTGACCCGCTGTTGCAGTGAAGGTCCTTGCGCCGGTTGCTGAAGAACCCAGACAGGCACTCATGGCCGAATGTTCAGACTCAACACAGATAAACTCTGCGTCGACCTCACCATTTGCCACAATTTCTGAAAGGCTCTCTACAATATGGGTTTGTGGCGTAATTGGATACGCCGCTGCTACTTCAATCCGTGCCAACTTGGCAGCCTCAGCAACAGCAATAGAAGCTTCTATACCTACACGTTTGCTCATTTTTCTTCCTCTGGGACCATGGTAATTACACTCTTAGGACACTCATGCGCACATATCCCGCATCCCTTGCAGTAAAAAAGGTCAGCCATATAGAACCCCTCATCATTGGGATGGATACAGGGCTCAGGACAATACAGTGCACACAAACCACACTTAATACATTTGGAAGTATCGTAAGTCGGTCTCTGAGATCTCCAGTCACCTGTGCGATATGAGCTCGCACTTCCGGGTTCTGTAACTACGCAACCGATTTCCAAATCCTTCCAGGTCATTTCAAAATCTTGTTTTGCCACCAGATTACTCCTCCACCACAGTTTCTTCAAAAGCCTTCTGACAAACGGTAATGTTTCTCTCGGCGATTTTTCCGAAACGGTGGCGCAACGGTTCAATTAATGATTCCATTTTAACTATCCCTGAAGCCTTTACCAGTGCTCCAATCATAGTCGTATTCGTAATGGGGAGACCTAAAATCTCTTGTGCAATGCTTGTGGCATTGACTATGGCCGTTCTATTTTTTATGGAAAACGCTTTTTTTATCTCAGCAAGAGACTTCCGGGTATTGATCACTATAATACCATCCGGTTTAAGCCCGCTGAGTGCTCCACCCACCTCAATCAGAGAAGGATCCAGAACAACCACCAGGTCAGGTTTTAGAATGCCCGAACGCAATCGGATCGGCTCCTCACTCACCCGGGTAAATGACTGGACGGGTGCCCCTCTCCTCTCCGGACCGAAACTGGGGAAAGACTGGGCATACTTCTCTTCACTAATAGCCGCCAGTGCAACTAGTTCTGCTGAGGTTACAGCCCCTTGACCACCTCTTCCATGAAACCTTACTTCTATCACAGCTAAAAGTCCTCTCTCACAAATTTAAGATAAAAGGTATTGGATTGTATCCAATAGACATCTGGAAATTTCTTACAACGATCATTTAAACATCAAACTATTCCCGTCAGCACTGATTACACATCTGCCCAGCCGGTGAAACCAGGAAGGCTGAGGGATGGCCAGTAACTACGGTTGGCTAGACTACTTGTGGTGCTTTTACCGGACATACCTTAACACAGGTCAGGCACTCCAGACAGAGATCCACATCAATACGACTTCTATCATTGACCAGGCTTATAGCAGTTGCGGGACAAAGGTCAATACAGCCACCGCACCCGACACAGGTTTCCACGTCAATCTTAACCATACAAACTATCCTCCTTCAACACATGAAAGGGTGCACCCTATCACGAATATTATAACTATGTCAAATATTTTTTTCTGGAAAATGAAGCTAGAAAGCTCTCCTTCCTTCAAGGGCCTTTTTTAAGGTAACTTCGTCTGTATATTCAATATCACCGCCCATGGGTATTCCCTGGGCAATACGGGTTACCGTAATACCGAGTGGCTTAATCAAATTGGACAGATACAGGGCAGTGGCATTTCCATTGGTTGTGGGGTTTGTGGCCACAATAACCTCTTTCACCTGCCCATTCTTGAGCCGGTTGAGCAATTCCTGAATCCTGATATCATCCGGGTTAATTCCATCAAGTGGAGAGATAACACCATGGAGCACATGATACAGCCCTCTAAATTCACCACCGGTCTCAAGGGCTATGAGGTCGCCCGGTTCCTCTACAACACAGATTATATCCCTCTCTCTTCGTCCGCTCGAGCAGATCTTACAGGGGTCTTCCTCCGTAAGATTACAGCAGACCTTACACATGGATATTTTATCCTTAACTGCAACAATGCTCCGTGCAAGATCGAGAGCCTCCTCCCGGGAAGAACGAAGGATGTAAAGTGCTAAACGAGAAGCTGTTTTTTCACCCACTCCGGGCAACCTGGCAAGGTTCTTTATCAACCGATTAATAGGATCAGCTACCCTGATCATAGAACCGTCTCTCTTCCTAGGTTAATCCGGGTATCTGTAAACCACCGGTAATCTTTTTCATTTCTTCTGCAACCATCTCCTGGGATTTTCGCAACCCTTCGTTAACCGCGGCTACAACCAAATCCTGAAGCATTTCCTTGTCCTGTGCATCAATGACCTCAGGTTCGATCTTGATAGAAAGAATCTCCTGTTTCCCGTTTACCACAACGGTCACCATTCCCCCGCCGGCAGCAGCCTCAACAGTCTTGTCGGCAAGTTCCTCTTGCACTTTCGCAATCTGAGCCTGCATTTTTTGGGCTTGTTTCATAATATTTCCAATATTCTTCATTTTCTTCTACCCCCTTCTCTCTTACCTGACTTTCTCATGTTTTGATACGAATCCAAAATTAAAAAAAAGTGTAACACATCCAGACGAATATCAAATTCGAAATATCAAATTACCAAGCAAATTCCAAAATCCTATGTTCAAAATTCAAAACATATTTCAATCGAATTGGTATTCCTGAATTCTGTTTTTATAAATTTAGGCAATTTAGCTCATTTTAGGCGTTACTTTCAGAACCAACCTCCCCCTCTTCCCTCACTTCCACAATCTTTCCATTAAACAGATTCAGTGCCTCATTTACCAGAGGATTGCGCAAGGATTCAGTATCGTTATTCTCCACACCGTTGAGCTCTTGTCGAGGTGATTGAACCGGCGCAGGGGGTGATTCTCCGTTCTGAAGTGCAGTAACTTTAATCTTCAATTTTCTGCCAAAAAATTCTTCGCACAACTTTTTGATCTGAACAGCATTATCCTTGTCCTGCGCACTTTCCATAAAAATCGAGTTGGGGGGAAATCCCAGGAGAAGCATCTTCTCCTCCACCTGGAGAAGCCTTCCGTGCTCCAGCAATGCAGCCAGTAGAGGTTTCTCTTTTTTGGCAAACTGCAAAAACCCATCCCAGCTCTGGTTGTGATTACCCTTGTCCAGATTCTCATGGGGATTAAGGGAAACATCCTCTTCCACCTGAGGGGGCTCACTGTCATCCGCAGGAATTTCTTGCCGGGGAGCCTTCTCTTTCACTACTGTTTTACCGGTAAAAAGTTTTTTCTCCAACTGATTAAGCTTTGCCAGGGCATCATCTAATGGCAATAAACCCTTGAGATACACCATTCTGAGTAAAAGCATCTCGAGAACGATTTGTGGCATTGAAGAGCGGTAAATTTCATTTTCTGCCTTCAGCCAGACATCAAAAAACCTTTGCAGTGTCTCTGTTTCAGCTCCCTTCACCTGCGCACTAAGCATCTCAAGTTCCTCTGGCAACAGGTTTATCAACTGTTCGGGATTTTTACATGTTTTCACTACGACCATATTGCGCAAATGCTCAAGAAATGCCTGATAAAATTGTCTGCTGTCATATCCCGATTGAAACAGATCTCTGACCATAGTAAGACATGCCTCCCCATCCTTATCCAGGAGAGCCTGGGATGTGCCCAACAGTAAATCCCTATCTACTATTCCCAACACCTCAGTAATATCGGTGTCACTAATCTGGGTTCCCGCATAGGAAATGACTCTGTCCAAAATACTCTGGGCATCTCTCATGCTGCCTTCAGCCTCTCTGGCAATCAACCCCAGAGCCTTCTCACTGATGGAAATACTCTCCTTTAAAGTGATGTTAAGGAGCTGTTTGATGAGCATGTCCGAAGAAATTGGGCGCAAATCAAACCGCTGGCAGCGGGAGAGGACCGTTGGCGGAATTTTCTGGGGTTCTGTGGTGGCAAACATAAAGATGACGTGGGGCGGGGGTTCCTCTAATGTTTTGAGCAAGGCATTGAAAGCACTATTCGATAACATGTGCACTTCATCAATAATATAAATCTTGTACCTGCCCTGGGCCGGCACATACTTTACACTCTCCCGCAACTCGCGCACATCATCAACACCGGTATTTGAGGCACCATCAATTTCCAGCACATCTATAGTCGTACCTTCTGCAATCGCTTTACATGAAACACACTCACAGCAGGGTTCAGGTGTTGGGCCCTGCTGGCAATTGAGTGCCTTAGCCAGAATGCGGGCAACAGAGGTTTTACCTACTCCCCGCTGTCCGGCAAAAAGGAAGGCATGTGCAATCCGATTGTTTACAAGGGCATTCTGCAGGGTTTTGACCACGTGGTTTTGACCAACAACATCTTCGAATACCTGTGGCCGCCATTTCCGTGCTAGTACTAAATAGGACACAATGCTAATTCCTTAGCTCAAAAGGATAAACATTGATAGCTAGGCTACCTGCGGCACACGGAAGGGTTTACTACCGCTGCTTCCTTCCGGACCTGACGGGGTTCGCAAATTTCCGTTGCGCAGGACCCAGCTATCAATAAGGTTATGTGAAAACATGGCGGAGAGAGTGGGATTCGAACCCACGGTCCCGCTACAAACGGAACACGCGATTTCCAATCGCGCCCCTTCGGCCTCTCGGGCATCTCTCCTGAAAATACAAGATACTGCTCTCCAGGTACTCGATACTGGATAAAGGGTATATACTATCCAGTATCAAGAATCAGAGTATTCTACAAAAAATATTCAGTTTTATGAAATCTGGGAAAAGCGGAGAGAGTGGGATTCGAACCCACGAACCCTGTTAAGAGTTACCGCTTTTCGAGAGCGGCGCCTTCGGCCACTCGGCCATCTCTCCATCATAGCAGTTGTAAATCAGAAGTATTTCGTGCTGGAGATTACACAATATTAAACGCTGCCTGTCTCCTACCTTTTTAATTTAGGCATTTTAGCTCATTTTAGGCATTGCTTCTTACCTTCTGACTCCTTATTATCTTTGCCTTTTTTACCGTTTTGATTTAAAAAAGGTCTGCAGTATTTCCCTGCACTCTTTTTCTAGAATCCCGGGAACTACTTTAATTTTATGCATAATTCCAGGGGAAGAAGGAATATGATACAAACTGCCGCACGCACCTGCCTTGGGATCAAAAGCTCCAAAAACCACCATGGCAACCCGAGCCTGAAGCAAGGCCCCAAGACACATCAAGCAAGGTTCAACGGTAACATAAAGTATAGTGTTGGGCAAGCGATAATTACTTTTCCTCCGTGCCGCTTCCCGCAATACCAGAATTTCTGCATGGGCAGTGGGGTCATTAAGGGAAATGGGCATATTATGAGCCCGTGCCAGGACTGTGCCTTCAGAAACAAGGACAGCTCCTATAGGAACCTCATCCTCCCTGAATGCCTGAAGAGCCTCCTCCAGGGCCATCCTCATATAGTGCTCATCCTCTGTATGCTGAAGCTGTCCTATTTTCACACCTCTTTAACACGATACTATGATACCCAGGGGACGTTCCTGCACAATTGACTTATTGGTACTTCCCGTTTTCATTGTTTCAACACGAAAACAAGCAAAAAACCTCATCCTATCCCTCTTTCCACCTTAAAAATTGAATAACAGTCTATTTTTTAACACAAAAACAAATAATAAGTCAATAACGCAGGAACGTCCCCTGGGTATTAGAGGTATCATTTTTGTGTCTAACTTGAATAAGGCTATGTAAGATATGATAAGTTCTCCCGTATAGTGTTAATAGCTTGACAATTTTTCATTCTGAAACCTCCATTTCAGATGAGGGATGATAGTACTAGCATCATCCCTCTTTTTAGCTGCATTTAAGTTATTCTCCAGATTTGCCGATAGGTTATATATGGAGAATAATTTCTCCTTTTCGTTCTTTCTTTAGGGAATAGCGGTAACGCTGTTCCCTTTTTCTTTTGATAATTAACCCCTCACCTCAATCCTCTCCCCTCAGGGGAGAGGATTGAGGTGAGGGGAAAGTCGTTTTGCTCATTTTCTTGTTAAAGTCATCGGTCAAATTCGCCGATATGAATGAAAGGGCGGAGGAAATTCCTCCCCTTACTAGTGACGGGGGAAAGGTGTTATCGTGGCACCGTTCCCCCTTTTTCTTCCATCAACGCCCCTGCTTCCTGATAGAATTACCAAACCTGAGATCTCCCACAGTTTCTCCGAAAATAATGTATCCCCTGGTGTAAAATAATAAGTTGCATTTATTCCAATGATATGATAGCAAATGAGTCCAAAAAAAATAACCCCATGGCAAAAGAGACCCTCAAGATATAGAAGAAACAGGCCGATACTATATTTTTTTCGATGGTGAACAAAGTATGGCCGAAATCTTGAAACCGGTGCCCTGGTGAGTTATTTATTTATTGACAAAAAATGTTCTTTTGTATAAAAGCAATCTGCTATATCAAATAGAGAAACAACAGAGTGGGAGCAGAGGAAGATTATGTACAAAACAATCGAAAAAATGCTCATTAAAACACGTGAAGAGTTGCTGGAAGAAATCGCCAGAAGCAGAAAAATGGAAGCGGATGATTTAAAAAATGAAATTGGAGATCTCTATGATTCGGCAGATAACGAAAGAGATCGCCAACTCTCGCACATTTTAAATGATCGCGATAGAAAAAAGCTTATCGCTATAGACGAAGCTTTGGAACGCATCGAAGATGGTACTTACGGTGTCTGTGAAGAATGTGGTAAAAAAATTACCCCCAACCGATTGAAAGTACTGCCTTTTGCTGATCTCTGTGTGCCCTGCAAATCAGACATGGAAAAACAGAGTGGCCAATTCAACAAAGCCGAAGAAGAAGCCCCCTATAAAAACCTGTCAGGTATCGACACCGAAGAGTTTGAAGAATAACACATCACCACATTTCGGATTCTAGATTGCGGATATGGGATTCTCTCTACTTAATTGTAATTACTCATTCGAAATCTCCGTTACATGATCATGTGATGCTAGATCTGTGATATGCGGTAAAAAGCATTCTCGAACTCACATCACTCCTATCGCACAATCTGCAATCGCATTCCGAAATCTGCATCGAAAACCTCACACCCTGATCTTCAAATGAAACATATCGTCCTGGGAACTGCTGGTCATATTGATCATGGCAAGACTACCTTAATCAAGACCCTAACCGGCGTCGACCTTGATAGTTTAAAAGAGGAAAAAGAAAGAGGTATCACCATACAACTTGGTTTTACCTCTCTTACTTTACCCAGTGGTCAAAAGCTGGGCATCGTGGACGTACCGGGGCATGAAAAATTTGTAAGGAACATGGTTTCAGGTGTCGGGGGTATAGATATAGTGCTGTTCACCATTGCAGCAGATGAAGGTATAATGCCCCAGACGAAAGAACACCTTGACATCTGTCAGATACTCAAGATTAAAAGAGGTGTTATCGCGGTAACGAAAACCGACCTGGTTGATGAAGAGTGGTTACAGCTGGTCACGGATGAGATCACAGAATGTATCAAGGGAAGTTTTTTAGAAAACGCACCTATAATACCTCTTTCCTCTACCACGGGAGAGGGTATTCCTGCACTTCATACCGCTCTCGACAAGCTAGCCCAGGAGGTTGAAGAGCGGACATCATCAGGAGTCTTCCGGTTACCTATTGATCGTGTTTTTACTATGAAAGGGTTCGGAACAGTGGTAACGGGCACACTCATCTCTGGCACTGTTGCACTGGGGGATAATGTGGAAATCCTCCCCCATGAAATAACAGCTAAGATACGGGGCATACAGGTACACAACCAGCAGGTGGAAGAAGCTACTGCCGGATTGAGGACAGCCATCAACCTTCAGGGTGTGGAAAAGACCTTTGTGGAGAGAGGAAGTGTCCTCGTCAAGGCGAAAACATTGCAACCAACCTCACGGGTTGATGCAAAGATAGAACTCCTTAAAAACACTTCTAAGTCCCTCAAAAACCGTTCCCGCATGAGATTTCACAGTGGTACCAATGAAGTGCTGGCGCAGCTCATCCTGCTGGACCATGAAGAGTTGCAACCTGGTGAAAGTGCACTTGCCCAGTTCAAATTGGAAGAGCCTGTGGTGGTTCTGCCACTGGACAGGTTCGTCATCAGAAGCTACTCTCCTGTACTAACCATCGGTGGAGGACAAGTCCTCGATGCCCACCCCCATAAACATAAGAGACTGGCAGAAGAAACCCTGTCCCACTTAAATGCCCTGCAGGCAGGATCAGACAAAGAGAAAATAGGTCTCTTTGTTTCAGACTCTGCCATGGCTGGCCTTGATCTCAGGCAGCTTGTAGCACGAATGGGAAAGGAACCTGCTGAACTGTCTCCACTTATTCGGGATCTCGTCACAGCAAAAAAACTTATCCTCATCGACAAGGACAGTCACAAAGTAATTGCAACCCACCAGTATGAGAAATTAAAGTCTGCACTGCTGGAACACCTTCAAGGCTTCCACAAAAGTTTTCCACTCAAACAGGGCATGCCTAAGGAAGAGCTCAAAAGCAAATTTCCTCAACTCAGTGACTCCAGGCTGTTCAACCATTTCCTTGATGACCTGCTCAAATCATCCCGCATTCAAATCGAGAAAGAAAAACTGTGGCTTAGTGAACACCAGCCTAAACTCAAAGATTCTCAAAAAGAACTCAAAGACAAGATTGCACAACTCTACCTTAAGGGAAAGCTTTCACCCCCTTCTTTTAAAGAACTGGTTGAACAGCTTGCCAGTAATGAAAAAGAAACAAAATCCATCCTTGACCTGTTAACAGCCGATGAGATTGTCGTAAAGGTAAAAGAAAATCTTTGGTTTCACAAAGATGCCCTTGACACACTCACGAAAGACCTGATTACATACCTCAAAAAAATGGAGAAATTACCACTCCCCAGTTTAAGGACCTAACACAGGCTTCCCGCAAGTACACCATTCCTCTCATGGAATACTGTGATCAATCAAAGATAACTATACGGGTGGGAGATAAACGGGT
>CAVVWZ010000024.1:0-17031 GCA_963752035.1 uncultured delta proteobacterium
TAACCCTCTCCCCTCAGAGGCTGTGTCATAATTAATTACACACAGCTTCAAGGAAGAGGTTAACCAATAGCTAGTGTTATGCTATAATCCCTCCTAAAGACAAGGAGGTGATGTATGGCATATCGACATGGTATCCGTAAACAAATGACGTTCTTACCTAAAAGTATAGAAGACTATGTTTCCTCAGATTGCCCAGTGAGAGCTTACGATGCATTTGTTGATGCATTGAATTTTAGTGATCTGGGAATTGTTTTGAACCCGTCTAAAGTGGGCAACACCCAATACCATCCTAAAGCAATGATGAAATTGCTGGTTTATAGCTATTCTTACGGCATAAAAGGCTCTCGTAAGATAGAACGAGAAACCTATAATAATCTTACCTACCTATGGCTTATGGGAGGACTCAAACCAGACCATAAAACCATAGCTGAATTCAGACGCAAGAACAAGAAAGCGCTTGGAGCAGTTCTCAAGCAATGTGTCCGTATGTGCATACAGTTGGATTTGATTGCCGGTAACATACTCTTTGTCGATGGCACTAAGATTCGCGCTAATGCGGCGCGTTCAGCAACACACGACAAAGCCTATTATGAGCAACAACTTGTCACGATCGACCAACGGATCGAGCAGCTGTTAGACGAATGTGAAACCATTGATCAGGAGGAACAGCATCTGGGTCCCTATGTTTCCATGAACAAAGAGCTGCGCACCGCTGAGAACTTACGGAACAAAATCCAGGGGGTGCTTGAATCGTTCAAGGGAACAGATCGGGAAAAGATTAACCAGAGCGATCCTGACTGTGGGATTATGCACAGTATCCAAGGGTCTCATGCAAGTTATAACGTCCAAAGTGTTGTCGATGACAAAAACGGCCTCATTGTACAGGCAGAAGCAGTAAGTGATACGAGTGATTATAACCAGTTTTCCCAGCAGATAGAACAGGCGCAGGAAGTGGTTGAAAAGCCGTGTGAAGTAGCTTGTGCCGATGCGGGTTATGCAGACACAGACGATCTGGAAAAGGTTGATTCCCAGGGCATCAGAGTTATTGTTCCATCGCAGCGGCAGGCATTACACGAAGGAGAAAAGCCGTTCAGCAAGAGCAGTTTTACGTATGACACCCACAAAGACTGTTACTACTGCCCACAGGGACACACCTTGACGCTTACGTGGGAAGATAGCAAAACCAGGAAGAGACACTACCGTATAAGCAACAGTACATTGTGCCACAGCTGTGAGCATTACGGCGTATGCACCAAGGCCAAAAAGGGACGCAAGATTGTGCGATTAGGCAACGAGGAACTCAAAGAAAAACTGGAAGCCCACTATGAAGAAGCAGAATCACAGGCTATTTACCGGAGAAGGAAGAGCCGGGTTGAGCATCCTTTTGGTCACATAAAACGGAACCTTAAGACTGACAGTTTTCTACTGCGTGGTCGAAGTGGGGTACAGGCTGAGACCTCAGTGTTGGGGACCTGTTTTAATATAGCACGGATGATCACCCTATGTGGTGTTGAAGGACTGATCAAACGGCTGAGGGATTTGCCCCCCCTTTCTAGTAAGGCCGTAGAGCACTGCTTACCGTAGTAGTACTCGCAGGGTTTCTGCCTCTGATTACGTATTGAATTCAACTATGTCAAAGAACGATTAAACTAAAGGTTACTTCCCCAAACTTCTAAAATCAGTCCCCGTGTGTCACATAAGGTAAAAGTACTCTTCCCATTATGACACAGCCTCTCAGGGGAGAGGGAACGAGGAGTGGGTAATTTTCATGTTTCGTGAAGCATCATTGTTTCGATGCTAATGGACTTTACCCTTCGAACGTTCTGTGTTATAGAACTTAGTGAAGAAGAGAAGTGAAACCATAAAGGTCAGCACAGTGCAAACAGGGGGATAATAACAATAATGAATTATAAAGCATACATCTTTATTATAGTGTTACTTTTTCTCGGTGGAACTGTTGAGGCAACTGTTGTCAGCCCACGGGAGCTGTCTTTTAAAAGCCGGGAGTGTTATAAGTGCCACCGGGAAAAGACCCCGTCTATCACTCACCAGTGGGGTGCGAGCAAACACTTCCGCAGCAATGTCAGCTGCTATGAATGCCATCAGGCTGCCAGGGAAGACCCTGATGCTATAGAGCACTATGGTGAACTGATTGCAATACTCGTTACCCCTAAAGATTGTGGCCGCTGCCATGATAAGGAGTTCAGTGAATTTAACAACTCACATCACTCCATAGGGGGAAGGATTATTGGCTCATTGGACAACAGGCTTGCTGAGGTTGTAGAAGGGAACCGCATGATGAAGACTCCGGGTTTCCCGGAGGGAGTGCCGGCTGCAGCGGTTACCGGCTGCTGGCAGTGTCACGGTTCTGAGGTCAGGGTGCTCCCCGATGGCAAATTAGATCCGGCCACCTGGCCGAATTCAGGGATTGGACGTATTAATCCCGATGGATCCGAAGGTGCATGTACTGCCTGTCATCCCCGGCACAGATTCTCCGTGGCACAGGCCCGCAGTCCGGAGAGCTGCGGTAAGTGTCACATGGGACCGGATCATCCACAAATTGAGATTTACGAGGAGTCAAAACACGGGAATGCCTTTATTACACAAAAGGACCAGATGAATCTGGCCAATGAGAAGTGGGTTGTAGGAGAAGATTACAGTGCTGCTCCCACCTGCGCAACCTGTCATATGAGTGCAACTCCCGATCAGGAGGTCACTCATGATATTGGCCTGCGTATCAGCTGGAATAACCGTCCCGTAAAGTCCATAAGGCCGGAGGTATCTGATGCCAAGCTCGGGCTTCCCGGTAAAGACTTCAGTTGGGAAAAGAGACGGGAGCGAATGAAAAATGTCTGTTTAAACTGCCACAACGAGGGGTTTATCGACAATTTCTATGCCCAGTATGACGGCCTGGTTGCACTCTATAATGAGAAGTTTGCCCAGCCCGGCCAGGAACTTATGGAACTTGCACAACCTCTTTTAAAGCCCGCTGTTTTCTCTAACAAAATCGATTTCATCTGGTTTGAGCTCTGGCATCATGAAGGTCGCCGGGCACGGCATGGGGTTTCCATGATGGGCCCTGACTACACCCACTGGCATGGCATGTACGATGTTGCGAAAAACTTCTACTCGGAATTTATTCCCGAACTTGAAGAACTTGTTGAAAAGAATTTACGCTCAGAAGATTCATCGCGGGTTAAACAGGCAAAGAAATTACAAGAGTGGATGGATAAGGTTTTAGCATCTGAAAATCACAGATGGTTCCTTAACCAGATGGACCCTGAGGAAGCAGAAAGAAGAAAGACAACCCAGAAGGAATTCCAGGAGAAGTATAAGAAATAATCAAGAACGTCGGAGTCAGAAGTCGAAATCGAATAAGAAGAGAATGAAAAAGGTCAGAATGCCGTGTGATAAGGAGTGATGCAATAGCAATTGCACGTTAACGTGTAAATCCGTCTCCCCTATGAGACTGTATATAATCAACTCCGGTAATTACGAGCGACCAAAGAGATCGTGACAATCTCGCTTTTCTGTACAACTCTTTATGAGATTTGCTTCGGTCGCTTCACTTTCTCGAATGACATTGTGTCACAGTCTCTATGTGGGTTTGGGGTTTGTAATTTCTAGTATTTAAAAATATGCGAGGATAATGAAAATGATGAGAAGAGCGCTTAAATTCGGTTTAATTTCATTTTCCATAATCTTTTGTTGTGCATTGACAACCGTGAGCGAAAGCTCAACCCCGGTGCTGGTAGGGGATCCTTTTCCACAGTTCACCCTGCCGAATAGTCTCGACAAACAAACCAGGAAGACCCTTGGGTTACCCGAAAAAGAATCGATCGAGCTTCAGGACCTGCCCTTTGAGATTATCCTGATTGAATTTCTCAACGTGCACTGCCACACCTGCAAGGAACAGGTCCCGGTCTTCAATCAGCTCTGGAAAGCGATCCAGGCTGATGGAGTGCTCAAATCCAGGGCAACCCTTCTCGGCTTGACGGTAGGAAATAATGTAAAAGAGATAGATGGCATTTCAAAAGAGCTTTGATGCGATCTATCCCCTGCTTGCAGACGCCTCAAAAAATGTATATGACAGCATGGGTGATCTCAAAGGAACACCTCAGACCTACCTCCTTAAAAAGGATTCCTCCGGAACGTGGTACATTGTTTATCACCACAGTGGAGCTGTCAGTTCTCATGAAGTCTATTTGAAAAAAATAGAAGATCTGTTAAAGAGTGACCTGGAAGGTGTCGAGCCCGGCTATAACGTTCCTCAGGTTTTTTTCACCAGTCTCAAAGCAAGCTATCCGGATGGATCCTTTAAACAAAAGAGGCTGATTCTCTACTTTCCCGTGTTAACAACCTTTCCCCTTGAATGGGATATCAGAAATACAACCTCTCAGATGGAGGTTCTTCGCTCCCTGGTTAGTGAAGGGGACACTGCACTGGTTATTGTAGGTACCCTCAATCGAATTTTTTCTGTTCAGGACTTTAAAATGTTGCGGGAAACACCTGACATTTTCTTGCTGGAGGATAATGGAGGTACACTCACGAACCGCTTTGCAGTAACTGAGGAACCCCTTGTCTGTATTGTTAATGATTCGGGAAGGATCGTCTACCGCGCAAGCTCACTGACTCTAGCCAGGGCGCAAGAGCTGCTGCAGGGTAAAACCGCCCAGCTCACACCCAACCTTACAGAGAGAGAACTGTTAAAGCTGATGCAGGGATCAATGAAGGCGGTGGATGGCAGTGTAGAGAGGGTTGAGAAAAGGGAACTGGAAAACGGCGAATCCATCTATCTTGGATTCGAGAATGAGCAAACCCCGGAGGCATCTCTCTTTGGAAGAATCGTCAGCAAATACAGCATCTGTGATGTGTGCCATGATGTTCATTTTTACTACCTCATGGATCCGAACGGCAAGCTCATCTACTTTAATCCCATCCATATAACCAAATATGGAAACATCAACTGGAACCCTGAGGACATAGTGACAATCAGATCACGGATTATGGAGAAGAACCTTTTCCAGCCACTCCCTTTTGACCCCTCTGTTGATGCAGTTTCACAAGCTACCATGAGTTCATTTCTCATCTTTGAAGGACTTGATGAAACAAAGATCTCTCTGGGGGATTTTAGTGATGCCGGTTTCAGAAAGGACTATTGGAGGGGACTGTGTTGGCAGCAACTCCGTAAGCTCAAAGAAATTATAGCGCTTCTTTAAGGAACAATATCCCGGGGATACCTTTACCAAGGCCGATCAGACCACCCTCGACCTGGAAAAGCTTCAGGAAAAGCTTCCTGCCCAGACTGTTCCCCGGTGTCCTACCAGGGGAGACTACCTCCTGATGGGAGATAATCCCATGTGCTCAGCCCATGGGATGAATATGGATTAATAGGGGTCAAACCTACACTACTTACTCTAAAGTAAATAGTGTAGGTTTGACCCCATATCTAGGCTGGTTTGTAGGTTAGATAGTCCGGAAAATACATTTTGTCTTTTATATGCTGGATTGGATTATCCGGTACTTGACCTGTTGCATTTCCCTCAGACCATGCAGTTTCCCAGACAGCAGCTGCAATTGCTGCGGATATATCACGTATCTGTGTCAGGCTCGGGTAGAGAGAGCCCACTTCAAGTTCCTGTTCTCCAACCATGGCAGCAAGTGTTTTTGCGGCTGCAAAAAACATCGAATCAGTTACGGTTTGTGCTCCACTCAGGATGGCACCCAGGCCGACACCGGGGAAAATATACATGTTATTTCCCTGGCACGGCTTGAAAGTTTTTCCATTGTGTACAACAGGGGGAAAAGGACTTCCGCTTGCGTAAATGCCCGAACCATCGGTCCACTGGTAAACCTGTTCCGGCGTGCACTCCGCTTTGCTGGTGGGGTTGGACAGGGCAAAGATAATGGGGCGTTCAACCTCCCTGTTCATTGTCTTAACCACTTCTTCGGTAAATGCACCACTTTGCATGCTGAGGCCAAGCAGTACGGTGGGCTTTACCTGTTTAACAACATCAAGCAGTGTTTCAAGATACGCTTCCTCCCGTGCATAGGGAATTTTGTGCTCTGCCAATGTGTCACCGCGGCCGGTGGTGACCAAGCCCTTTTGAATCGACCAGCCAGAATTGTTGCCGGGCCTGTTCGGGGGTAAGGCCATTTTCAACCATGACGGCTGCCATCATGTCTGCACTGCCGACCGCGGCAGTCCCTGCACCCAGAAAAAGAATGCGCTGGTCCTCAATCTTTCCTCCGGTTACCCTCAGTGCGGCAAGAAGTCCCGCCAGGGCCACTGCCCCGGTACCCTGAAGATCATCATTAAAAGATAAAAATCTTGAACGGTACTTATGTAACAATGAAAATGCATGGTCGTTAGTAAAGTCCTCAAACTGGATCAGGGCATTGGGCCACCGGTCGCGGGCTGCGATCATAAATTCATATACCAGCTCGTAGTACTCATCTCCTGCAGGCTTCCGGTGCTGTTCCCCGAGGTAGAGCTTGTCAGAAAGCAGTTCCTCGTTATTGGTTCCCAACATCAAGCATTACCGGTAGGGTCCGGGAAGGATCTATTCCCGCGCAGGCAACGTAAAGGGCCAGTTTTCCGATGGGTATGCCCATGCCGTTTGCCCCCAGATCACCGAGCCCAAGAATTCTGCTTCCATCGGTAACGACAATGATGTCCACTTCCTCCTGGGGCCAGTTGTCGATTGTCTTCCTGAAACTACCCTGTAGTGATGAAGAAAGATACATGCCCCGCGGCCGCCGGTAGAGATGTCCGAATTTCTGACAGGCTTGACCCACGGTAGGGGTGTAAATAATGGGACTCAGTTCTTCCAGGTTATCCACCAAAAATCTGTAGTAGAGGGTTTCATTGCGATCGTGAACGGCTTCGATAAAGACATACTTATCAATGTCTGTTTTCAGGCGGTTGTAGTTTTCACGCAAACGCATGAGCTGTTCGTCAAGGGTGAATACCCGTGGGGGAAGTAAGCCGGTCAACCCGAGCTGTCTTCGCTCCTGAAGGGTAAAACAGGTGCCTTTGTTAAGCAGTGGATCATTAATAAGTTCTTTTCCTCTTTTTGTAACAAAGTAGTTCTTCTCTTTTTCCATATCAACTCCAGATTGCTTCATTTGAGTGCTCCTAAAACATTCCTCACTACCATGGTAGGATTATAGGTAAACATGTTATGTATCAATCAGATAGCCCTCCGAGGGGCTTCAAGAGTTTAGCCTCTGCACTATAGAAAAATGTGGTCTGCATGACAATGTGATCATCCAGAAGGGGTTCGGTGAGAACAGATAACATATTGTTGACTGATAAAGCAACTTTTTGTGGACAAAAAAAGAGGACGCGATGTAGAATAGTTGGTAATATGATCGGTGTATCGGTAACTTCCCTCCGGTACAGGGGAAAGCATCACAAAAGGAGGTGGGTTCATGTCGGAAGAAAAGTTGAGAGGCACCCTTTATGACGATCAGGAGGCAGTAAAACATTTTCGTGATTTTGAAAATCGCTACTATCAGCAGGTTACGGTAACCAGTGTAACCGGCAAGTGTCCCTACGGTCATACCGAAGGAGAACAGTACCGGGTTTCCAATTGCAACAATGACGGTCTTTGCGGTGCCCTGTATACCTCCATACACCATTCCATAGTCACATTGCACTACTGGGGAAGCCTTCCCTGGTCAAAAAATCCCGACACATACCCTGGCATGTGTCCTGAGATGAAAGTCAAGGTTGAAATCAGGCGAATGGAGCAGGAGAAGCGAACCCTTTTAAAAACTCAAGCCCAACCAAGGAACATGGTCGGCAAGGGTTTTCCGGCCATAGATAAATACCGCGCTTTCGTAGAAATTATGGATGTTGATAAAGTTTGTACCTGGGGGCATGGGGCAGGGCAGAAGCTTGAAATTGACCCCTTTAATTGTGGTGATGTCTGCGGCTTTCTCTACGACAAGGTCTATCCATACCTCAATATCCTACTTGCGGGCGTAACCCTGCCCTGGATGTCGGAAGATGACCGTGTAATGTATCAAATTTGCCCCGACTCCTACAACCAGACTTCCTACCGCCTGTATTTAGAGGATAGATAGAAGCGGGGGGATATCAGCGGTTCTTTATGAGCGCAACAGGAAGTGCTATAATTCCATAAAGCATCACAAGACCTGTAACTCCCATCATTATCCACTTGGTTGCAGTAATTGTTGCCATGATGTAGACGATCCCATCGAAGCGATCGGGATAGGCTGCCATAACAAAAGCTGCAAGCCCGTTTTCTATGAAATCTAACAACAGGACAGCCACAACTGACAGGTTTAAGTTGACCCACCTGCTGTCACGTCCATGAACACGTACAAGACAGAACGTAATCAGTGATACTATGAAAAAGGTGTAGGCAAGTGGCCACACTATGTCTAACGAAACACGGGATACAATGTACTTGTGACGTCCATCTTCACCGTAGGCCTCGGCCATTGCATACACCTGGTCAGGCAATGGGAAAAAGCTGAGGTCAATGGTGCCTACTTCACCCGCGTAGGTATCCATCTTGGCTTTTTCTCCGGGCAGAATGGACGTGATAAAAACAGCGAAAATAATTGTAGCTACCACTACCATCGGTCCTGTTGATAGTCTCTTGAGAAACTGTGCAAGATGAACCATCTTCATCCTCTCATTTTGAAATCAGAGACAGAGTCAGAAGTAAGAATATCTTAATCACGAGGTAAAAACAGGATGCATGATACAGGATCCATGATTAAAAATCAGAAATCCGAAGCACGAAATCCTAAATGGTACGGTCAACTCACCATCCTGAGCCATCGAAGGACAAATTTCAAAGTTCAAATGATCAAAACAAAACCACAGAGGACACAGAGAAAAAATCAAAATGCATGATACAGGTAATGCTCTTCTATTCTTTGCTTTTAAGTTTTTTAATTTAGGCATTCTAAGCAATTTAGCTCAATTTAGGCATTTTTTCTCGCATTCATGTTAGTCATTCGTCCTTCTCTTTGTTTCTTTTCACCTCCTGTTAATCCAGCAATCCGAAATTTTCAGTTGATTCAGGGCTGGTCTCCCCCTGGGTTCGGTCATAGGTTCGTCCCAGGAATCCTCCCACAAACGCCCAGACACCTGCTATAAGCACCCCCACAAAGGCCACTGCACCCAGGCCCAGGCCGAGTCCTTGAGTCAATCCGGTGAATGCCCAGGCGGTGATCATATCGCCGCCCCGGTACACAACAATGTCGATGACGCTCTTGGCTTTAAAGCGGCTTTCACGGTCCACTGCAGTAAAGAGCATTTCCCGCCCCGGTCGGGTAATGCTATAATTGCCTGCGCGACGCACAATCTGCAAACCAACCACTACCCAGATCATGGGTGCCATGGCGACTACCAATAGTCCTGCTCCAATAACCACCGGAACCAGGGCGAGGGTCACTGCCAGGCCGAACCGCGTCGCTAAACGGCTGGTAAAGAACATGGCGGTGCCAATGGTCAGTATGTTTACGGCGAGATCCATGCCGGCCCAGAGCTGCGTGCGGGTGCTCTCGTCCAAACCAACCATCAGATTCTTGAGCTCAAAATAGACGAAGGTGCTGATGGCCGTATACAGAAGTATAAAAATGCCGATGCCGAGAAGGTAGGGGTTCTTCACGAACAGCATGAACCCCGCCAGGGGGTTGCTGCCCAGGGTTTGTTGATAATCCTGTTCGGCGTTTAACTCTTCGTTGTGCAATTCGATGTGTTTCAGCCGCTCCAGCCAGACAATAATAATCATAGGTACCAGCAAAAGCACTGTAGATATAAGCAACAGGTTACCTTTGCCGACGTTGCCCACCAGCACCAGGGCAAGCAAAGGACCGATGAGCGCTCCAATACTGCTGCCGGATGCGATAAAACCAAACAAGCGGCGTGCCTGCTCTTTATTGAAAATGTCGGCCATGAAGCTCCAAAATACAGACACATGAAACAGACTGAAAATGCTGATCCAGATGTAGAAAACCTTTCCAATGATGGTAACTCCCAGGCGAAGCTTGAATCGCTAGATAAAACCCGAAAAAAGACAACGCGAACAGCCCATAAACTCCGGGAACTAAACGGCCGACTTTAATTCGAGAACATGCTGCTCCATACAATGCTACCGCGATGAAACTAAACACGAAGGTAGCAGTAAAGAGTGTGCTAAGCTCTGCATCGGACCAATCGCTGGCCATTGCATCACGCATGGGTCGCAGAACGTAATACGAGGCCATCAAGGTAAAGGCAAAAGAAAACGACAGAAGAACTGCCTTGATTTCATTGGTTTCTACTTTAGAAGCAGTCCTTAAAAGGCGGGCAAAAATATTTGTCTTCTCTGTGGTCATTCGTCACGGTCCCCTGGGTACGGAAGGCCTTCCGTCATAAAGGAAGTTTCTCTCTATTGTAAATAGACTCTTCTGTGTTTATACAGCGTGAGCACCTACCAGCCCACGTCAGACCCGTCCTCATAGGACACGAACCTGCCGTTGTCCTTCGGTGTCAGGCCCTCTATGACCTTCATCATTTTTGAGACACTTTCTTCCTTCTCAATCGCATTGGGTATTTTAGTGCCCTCGAGGGTGTTCACCATGCCTGGTGACAGCAGGGTCAGGATGATATTCTTTTTCGGAGTCTCAAAAGAAAGGGTGTACATGTACATGTTCAGGGCGGCCTTACTGCCGCGGTAGCTGTAAAACATGGGCATCTTGGGGCTCGCCGAAATCGAGCCGGCTTTACTGGATATGACAATAATCTTCTTCTGGTCTGACGCCGCCACATGGCCCATAAAGGCCTGACACATCTTTAATGGCCCCATGGCATTCACCTGCAGACTTTTTAGGGCGATATCAAAATCAATTTTGTCCAGAGGATTAAAAGCAGTTTTGTACTTTGGCGTAAGACCGGCATTATTCAGCAAAATATCAATGGGCTGATCCTTATAGTGGGCAGCCAGGGCCTCAATCCGAGCATAGTCTGTCACATCCAGTTGTTCGACGGTAATGCTCTTATGTTTCTTCGCCAGGGCATTTAACTCCTCTGCCTGTTCAGGTTTGCGAGCCGTTGCAATGACATTCCAGCCACGCTCCGTGAATTGTTTCACAAATTCTAACCCAATCCCCCGGTTACCGCCGGTAATGAGGACGGTGGGCTTACCCGGTAAAATGTCTGCTCCCGCCAGGGATGTCAGCAGCAGCAAAGCACAGGTCACTAGGAAGTTTGTACATTTATGCATGGTCAATTCCTCCTTGTCTGAAAAGAACTTGTTTTAGGGTGAGTCAAGTATAGATAAATTACTCTCCTCTGTCAAACAATGGTAAAGATACTAATCTACCCGTCATTACCAGCACGGGAAAGAGTGATGGTAATGGCTTCACCGGAAATGTCCCCCGGGGATATTGTTATTGACACCCAGGAGGGCGTTCATTATACTCGACTCTAACAGCAACATGCATTTTAAGCCAACCTGTAAACCATGAGGGGATACGCCATGTCAGTAAAAATAGCCTTCCGCCGTTCCATCCATTTCTTATCAGTTCTTGTAATTGGTACATTATTAATAAGTAGTGGCTGTACGCAAGCACCGGATTCTAATGCCGGTCCTTTCGGTAAAGAGTCGACGGGTGAAGAAGTTACTGCGGGGATTGATCTCACTGGCAAAACTATTCTTATCACCGGCGCAAACTCCGGGCTTGGTTATGAAACTATGCGCGTGCTGGCAATGCGCGGTGCCCACATCATTGCCGTGGCACGGACTATGGAAAAGGCACAAAAAGCCTGTGACAGTATTGAAGGGAAGACCACACCCGTTGCGTGCGAGTTAACTGATTTTAATTCTGTCGTGGAGAGCACCAATACTATCCAAGCATTAAATCAACCCATTGATGTGCTGATCTGTAATGCCGGAATAATGGAGCTGCCGGAGCTGGAACAGGTTTACGGAATGGAAAAACAGTTTGTTGTTAATTACCTTGGGCATTTTATTTTAACCAATCGCCTGCTTGACCAGGTTAAAGCAGCCGATCAGGGTCGAATAATAGTACTCAGCAGCGGCCGTTACAAGGCTGCACCACCCGAGGGGATCCAGTTTGATAACCTCTCCGGGGAAAAGGGCTATGACCCTCTCACGGCTTATGGACAGTCAAAGGTGGCACTCGCTTTATTCGCACAAGAGTTGTCACGACGTTTGGAAGGAACTGCTGTAACAACCTATTCTGTACTTCCCGGGGTAATTATGACTAATCTGGGCCGTTATTTGCCCTCCTGGAAAATAATGTTATCCAAAGTTATTGGGTGGACATTTATGAGAAGTGTTGAACAGGGTGTGGCAACAACCTGCTATGTTGCTACTAATCCAGAGCTGTCTAAAGTCTCCGGTGAGATGTTTTTTAATTGCAGCCCCATTACTCCGGAGGGAAATCACATGAGCGACAGAGCACTGGCTACAAAGCTGTGGGATGTATCTGTTGAACTGACTAAAGACTATCTATAGCTGAATTGCTCCAACCCCTTAAAATAATTCTAATCTACCCGCCTCAAGGATATCCCCTTGTGGGGAATCTAATAAACCAACTCCCTGCCAAGGTTACTTCCTGAATAGACTTCCGTTAGCGCTCTAAAACCTTAGTTTCTTTGTCTTATCCTGTTAATTAAACTATACCCATATTAGCCCTAGAGTCAACCTTCTTGTCACTATGACACATTTAGATTGAAAATCCTGCCGGTTTCCTAGTAAAGTAAGATAATAGATGCAAAACATAAAGGGGTTTTCTGTGCTCACAGATCTTCAGGGACAAATAGAACGCATAACCTATTTTAACGATGAGAACGGCTACACCGTAGCCAAGGTAAAGGTCTATGACCGTAATGATCTGGTTACGGTAGTTGGGAATCTCCTCGCCCCTACTCCTGGAGAAGTCATCAAAATGAGCGGTGAATGGGTCAATAATCCCAAATATGGTGAGCAATTTAAGATTGTTCATTATAAATCCCTTGTTCCGGCCTCTGTGAGTGGCATTCAAAAATATATAGGCTCAGGACTTATCAAAGGTGTAGGCCCGGTAATGGCCAAGAGGATAGTTAAAAAATTTGGTAAAGATACTCTTGAAGTCATCGAGCATGATATCAAAAAGCTTGCAGGGGTTGAAGGTATAGGGGAAAAACGCATTGATATGATTGAAAAGGCCTGGGCTGCACAAAAAGAGATCAGAGAAGTGATGATTTTTTACAAACCCATGGTGTTAGTTCAGGATATGCGACTAAGATTTTCAAACAGTACAAAGACCAGTCTATTGAGGTGGTCAAAAAAAATCCCTATCGTTTAGCAACAGATATTTTTGGTATAGGTTTTCTATCTGCAGATAAAATTGCTGAGAAGCTGGGAATTGCCAAAAATTCAGAACAAAGGGCTGAAGCAGGTATTCTGTATGTGCTTAATCAGCTCTCCGATGATGGGCATGTTTACTATCCCTACGAACTCTTAGTTGCCAAGTGTCAGGAAATCCTTGAGGTGTCCCGTGAAATCATTGTCAAGGCTGTTGGAACTATTGCCTTGGATAAAAAGATTGTCATTGAAGACTTAAATCAGGATGTCGAGGAGTTTCGGGAAAACAATAAAGCCGTTTATCTTACAAAGTATCACTTTTCTGAAACCAGTATTGCCACTAAAATTAAGACCCTCACTACTACGCCTAAAGTAATAAGGAAATTAGATGCTGAAAAAACTGTAGAGTGGGTACAAGAGCAGCTCTCCATCACTCTTGCAGAAAAGCAAAAAGAGGCTATACAATCTGCTGTCGAAAACAAGGTGATGATTATTACCGGCGGACCCGGTACGGGGAAAACCACAATAATAAATGCCATATTGAAAATCTTTACAAAGAGCTGGAGCTCAAATACTTCTTGCTGCACCCACCGGCAGGGCTGCTAAGCGGATGAGCGAGGTCACAGGCCATGAGGCAAAGACTATCCACAGGATGCTGAAATACAGTATGAAGGGTGGGGGCTTTGAAAAAAACAATGAAAATCCCCTGGAGTGTGATCTGTTGATTGTAGATGAAGCATCAATGATAGATACCATACTCATGCACCATTTACTCAATGCTGTTCCGAGGCAGGCTACCCTTATCCTTGTTGGGGATGTCAATCAGCTCCCCTCAGTTGGTGCCGGGAATGTACTCAAGGATAGTATCGATTCTCAATCAGTGCCGGTGGTGGAATTAAATGAGATCTTTCGTCAGGCCCGGGAAAGCTTGATTGTCGTAAATGCCCACAAAATAAATAATGGAGAGCTGCCTTCACTAAAGACGTCCGGTGAGAAACTGGGGGATTTCTATTTTATTGAAAAAGAAGATCCGGAAGAAGTTTCTAAACTCATTGTAGAGCTCGCGACAGAACGAATACCGAAACGTTTTGGTTTTAATCCATTTGATGACATACAGGTGCTCACCCCAATGCATAGAGGTGTTGTTGGTGCAACACATCTCAACAGCGTGCTTCAGCAGGTTTTAAATCCCAGGGAGGATGGTATTACCAGAGGCGGCAGGAATTTCAGAATGGGTGATAAGGTCATGCAGATAAGAAATAACTATGACAAGGAAGTGTTCAATGGTGATATTGGTAGAATTGTAACTATTGATACTGAAACTCAAGAGGTGATCCTTTCATTCGATGGAAGAACTGTTCCCTACGACTATCCTGATTTAGATGAGATAGCCCTTGCCTATGCAGTGTCAGTGCATAAATCCCAGGGCTCAGAATATCCGGCTGTTGTTATCCCGATTCTTACCCAACACTATGTATTGCTGCAAAGGAATCTGATCTATACAGGGGTTACACGGGGGAAAAAGCTGGTTGTCATCGTTGGAACAAAAAAGGCCTTAGCTATTGGAGTTAAGAATAATAAAACGGAGAAGCGCTACACCTACCTGAACTATCGATTACGGGAATGCATTTGAACCGGTGAGTCCGTTAGTTATTTAGGACGCAGATTTTCTCAGATTTTTGCAGATAAGTATTGGGTCTCATTTATCCTTTATCTAGGTATCCTGCATCTTTATTTCATTGCGATGCCCTATCGTGGTTCAGTTTCTGATTTTTGTCATTTGGATCTTGAAATTCTTTGGGTTAGTGCTTGGGATTGTGAGATGTTTGATCCTGCAGCTGTATCTTGCATCCTGCATCTTTATTTTTTCTTTTCATTCAAAGTTCGATGTTGGACGTTGGATGTTCGACGTTCATTTTTTAAAGATTATGCTTTTCCCTCAATCTCAAAGAAAGCTTCTTTACTATCCCAAAGGCCTGCTCAACCGTCTTTTCAAAGTCAGGGTTCACCAGGCAGCAGGTAGCCGGTGAGAGCATGCTCCTGGTCATGAGGTAATCGAGATCGATTCCCTTCTTCCCCAGGAAAGACCACATCTGGGTGAGAAGATTTTCCAGTGTGTCAATGGTTTCTTTCTCAAACGGTTCAACATTGGTAGGGGTAATCCCCCAGACAAGAATTCCCCCCCGGTCTAGAAATTTCTTTATGGATGAGGCATATGATGTGAACACCTCTCCGTTAGAATAAACATCCAAAGAGAGAATATCCATATCGAGGCCGAGTAAAAAATCCCAGTCAGGATTACCGCACAAATGTATCCCCCGTGGCCTTTCAATCAAAGAGAAAAAGTGTTCCATGTCCCTTCGAGCTGCCACATCCCCGTATCCTGACATGGCGCTAAAAATGTATTGAAGGCCCGGTTCATCTATGAACATAAATGCATTTTCGTTCTTCTTTTTGAGCTTGGTTAACTGAATGTTAATTCGACGAGCCAAAAATTCAATCAGGAATGGCCGCACTGTGTCATCAAAAAGGATGGGACGCTTGTTTTCATCCAGCACATTAAAACCAAAACTGATGGGACCTTCCAGTTGACCCCTGATGGCAGGGTGTTCGGACAGATCGAGCTTCAGGAAGCGGTGATACACCTCCGAATAGTTTTCGCTGATGTCGAAATACTCAGGCTCATCAAAATGAGCCATAGCCTCTTCCAGTTCGTTGGTAAACTTTTCCATGGAAAACCGGAGCGTCCGCTTTTCTACATCTAAAATTATGCCGGGAAAATGTTCGGCTGCTTGAACATACATGTCTTCATAATAACTGTAGCGGGGAAGTTGCGGCCAGAAGGGAACGTCCAGGGATAGGGCCATATCAAGGGCACGATTTATATCGGTGTGGGGCATAACAGCCATGGCTGTCGTGAGCAGATTTCCGGGTATTGTCATTGAATCTTCCTCTCCGCTTGAGATAGTCGATCTTGTACTTTTCTGTAATTACCATACCATAGATTCCCAAAATACCATTAAAATAAATTTGAATTGAATGAGGACGCAGATTCCTCAGATATTTCCTTAAAATATTGCTATATTCTGGTCTTGGTTTTAACCTGTGGACCGTGGACTGAAAACTGCTGACTGTTCTCCCGTAGTCTTCATCATGTGTCTTGAACCATGCATCTTGCAACTTGTAACCTGTATCTTGTCTTATTTCTCTGAGCCTTTGTCCCTTTGTTACTTTGTCTCTCTGCATTTCTGTGCACTCAGTGATTTCCTGTTGAATATTCTAGTTGATCTTCTGAATTCTGACTCCTGTCTTCTGACTTCTTTGTTTGTTCCTGCATCCTGCAGGAGTTTAGCTTTACCCTTGTGCAAAGGGAACTAATGTCCTATAATAGCTCTACTCTTTGTCACTAAACATATTAATAATCCAGAATGAAACAGGAATACGACTTAGCTGTAATCGGTGCAGGACCCGGGGGTTATATTGCTGCCCTCAAGGCAACAGCATTAAAAGCCCGGGTAGCTTTAATAGAAAGAGACAGCTTTGGCGGTGCCTGTCTCAATCTCGGTTGTATCCCTACTAAAACACTTTATCAATCCTCGCACGATTTCCTAAACTATCTACACTACGCGAAAATCGTAAAAACTCCGATCCCTCAGGATGGTAATCTCTCCCAGAGAGCATTTACACACGCCGC
>CAVVWZ010000025.1:0-36448 GCA_963752035.1 uncultured delta proteobacterium
GATGTATTGCTCGGTAGAGCGCAGTCATGAGGAGCACCCAGAAGGGCTCGTGAAGGGGGTTGTTCCCGACGCATTCCTCAAGCTCCGACAGGACGCTCGGCTGGGCGCCGAGGTCGAGGCGTAGTGCCGCCCGCAACTCGACGACACGAGTCGCAATCTCCTGATCCGGGCGATGGCGGGCCCGGCGAACGGCTCGTCAACGAGGTCAGCCAACGGTGACCCGTGTCGTAGTGCCGTCGCTTCGTCGAGGGTCGCTACCGCCCGCACTGTCTGCTCATGGGCGGCCTCACGCTCGGCCCGCCGGAGGAGTCGTTCGATCTCGACAACGTCGATGCTGACATCGTCGCCCACCGTCAGGTAACCGGGCGCGTGGTAACGATCTCCAGGGCCGACCCAGCGGCCGCCAAGGCCTTGCGGGCGTTGGAGATATGTACCTGGAGGCTCGCCTGCACGCGGCGAGGCGGATCATCCCCCCATATCCCTTCGATGAGACGGTCGGTCGAGACGACCCGCCCATGGTTGAGGATCAGAACGGCCACGGCCGCCCGCTGCTTGGGGCCGCCCAGTTCAATACTCCCCGCCCGCGACTCGATTCGGAACGGGCCCAGAAGCTGAATGCGCTCGCCGATCGACATCAAACCAGGGTGGCACGCCGGGCTGTCGTTCGGCGACAGCCTTCACGGCTCGAGGAGACGAGCTCGGTCTGCTCCTCGGAACGACTCGCCGGCGCAAGAATGGTGAAACACTGGTCAGTCGATCCCCACCAGAGACAAGGGCCCATCGAAGCCGGGTGGGAGAGATTGCTTTCTTGTTCGGCATGGATGAGCGGTAGCGAGCGGGTTCGGTCTGGGTACGCGTCCTCTGGGATGGCCGAGCTACCCACCGGGACGGTGACCTTTCTGTTCACCGACATCGAGGGGTCGACTCGGCTTTGGGAACAACACCAGGCCGAGATGCAGACCGCCCTGGAACGACACGACAAGATCCTGCGTTCGGCGATCGAGTCAACGGCGGCTACGTGTTCTCAACGGCCGGGGACGCGTTCGCGGCTGCGTTCAGTCGTGCCGGCGATGCGGTCTGCGGCCGCTGGTGCCGCGCAGCGGGCTCTGGGGGCGGACGCGTGGCCGGCGGCGACGCCGGTTCGGGTGCGGATGGGTGTGCACACCGGTGAGGCCCAGGAACGGGACGGTGACTATTTCGGTCCGGCGCTGAATCGGGCGGCGCGGCTCATGTCGGCTGGCCACGGCGGGCAGATCCTGGTGTCGGCGGCGACCGCATGGCTGGTCGACGCGGTCGAGCTGGTCGACCTGGGCGAGCACCGGCTGAAGGATCTGTCGGCGACCGAGCGAGTCTTTCAGGTCGGCGCCGAGCGTTCCCGGCGTTGGGACGCTGAGGTGGTGCGCCACAATCTGCCGGTGCAGCGCACGCCATTGATCGGCCGGCGACGCAGGAGTTGGCCGAGATCGTCGATCTCGTTGGTGAGAACCGGTTGGTGACGTTGACCGGGGTCGGCGGCGTCGGCAAGACTCGGTGGCGTTTGGGGCCGCTGCCGCTGCGGCGGAGGAATTCGGTGAGGGTGTGTTCTTCGTGCCCCTGGTCGGGACCGATGACCCGTCGCGGTTCCCTCCGCGACCGCCGAGGCGATCGGTGTGCGATCGGGTCATCTGATCTGGACTCGGTGCGACGTTCGTGGCCTCGCGGGACGTACTGGTGGTGATCGACAACTGCGAGCACTGATCGACGCGGTGGCTGACTTGGTCGATGCGATCATGGAATCGGGCCGAGTGGGCCGGGTGTTGGCCACCTCCAGAGAAGCTCTGGAAGTCGAAGGAGAACACACCTATCGGGTTCCGTCGCTGCCGGCCGAAGACGCGTCCAGTGCCGCGGTGCAGATGTTCTTGGATCGGGCCACCGCGGTACGTCATGATCTGGTGGTCGATGTGCGACCACTGGGGTCGGTCGTCGAGATCTGTCAGCGGCTCGATGGCATCCCTCTGGCCTTGGAGTTGGCCGCCGCCCAGTTGGCGCATCTCTCCGCGGTGGAACTCGCTGAGCGACTCGATGACCGGTTCCGGCTCCTGGTCGGCGGCCGTCGACGGCGGCTCCAACGACAAGCGACCCTGCAGGCGGTCATGGACTGGTCCTGGGATCTCCTGGCCGATGATGAGCGGGACCTGCTGGCCCAGCTCTCGGTGTTCGCCGGGGGATTCACACTGCCGGCCGCAGAGGGTGTCTGCCGGGCCGAGTCCGGAGACCTCTGCCCCTGGTGCTGGGCTCTCTGGTGGCCAAATCCCTGGTGCAGGCACAGGAGTCCGACGAGCACACCCGATACGGGTTGCTGGAAACGGTCCGGCTGTACGCCCAACAGAAGCTCTTGGATGCCGGTGTATCCCAAGAAGCGAGGGAGCGTCACGCCCACTACTTCTGTGCCAGCGCCGACCGGGTCGACGTGGCAGACCGATGGCTCGATCTCGGTGGGGCGGTGGATTGGGCCGGTGAGGCCGACAACATCCAGGCCGTTGTCGACTGGCTTCGAGACGCCGGACGGCTACCAGAGGCCGCGCGCCGTCACCATGCCCGCGTTGACCTGGCGCGGTCGAGGGGCAAGCGGACAGTTCACCGAACTCATCGGCGAAGTCATGCGCGCCCACCTCGACGACCACCAGCTCGGCCTCGTGCTGGTGGCGGCCTCAGAGCTGGCCTGGGGCATCGGGACATCGCCGCTGATGGGCGAACACGCCCACCAAGCGGCCGCCATCGGACAGCGCATTGGTGACCAGGCCCTCACCGCCGTGGCCCTGATCCTGGAAGGCATCACCCTCCAAGGCCGCCACCCCGACCAGGCAGAACAGGTGCTCAGCGACGCCGCCCGACACGCCAACCAGATCGGCCATCACCGGTTGGAGGCGGCCGCCCTCGCCATGGCCGCCGGATTCGAATCCCTGGGCCGGGGCCGCACCGAGCACGCCCGATCCCTGGTCGACCGAGCCCTACCCAACATCACCCCGAACGGGTTCGAAGCCTCCATCGCCGACGCGTCGATCGCTACCTTGGAGATCATCGTGGGGAACTGGACCGCCGCCGCCCCCGTCGTCGAACGCATCGTGCGACGACACCTCGACAGCGGCATGACCCACACCTGGGACCTCGCCGTCGACCAGGCCGTGTTCGCGGCCGAACTGGGAACACCCCAACCCCAGGCCCTCACCGTGATCATCGAGGCTCTCCGAGCCGCGGGAGGGCAACCCGAGCGGCCCGACCTGCTCACCCTGCCCCTCGGCGACGCCTGCCGACACCGAGACTACGACCGGGCCGCCCACATCATCGCCGGCATCCGCGCCGCCGCCCGGGACCCGGACTCAGCTTCAGCTCCCCCCTCACCACCGCCTACTACCTCCACTACCAGGCCCAGGTCCCAACCGACATCCTGGAGGCGGCCGAACCCGAACCTCTTGCCGCCATCGTCCAGACCGAACTCGACCGAGAAGCAGCAGACACCTGACCGACCGATCAGGCTCCACTTGACCCGAGCCGGTTCCGTTCCGGCGTCGTGGGGCACCCAGGAGACCTTCATGAACCAGCGAGGACCCTGCGGGATCGATGCCTCCATGAGGAGAACGATCGACCGCTGAGCTCCGCTGGCCAAGCGCCCGGCCCAGACGGTCGGGCACCGCCCATGCTGGCGCCATCTCCGTTCTGCGAGACTGCGCCTGAGGTGATCACATGACTCGGTTCGAAGGATCCGCCGGCCAGCCGTTGAAGATGTCCTACCGGCCGGCAGGCGACGGCCCCGAGGTGGATGAGGTTTCGATCGGTGGGTTGCTCCGCCGAGTCGCGGCCGAGTCCCCCCAAACCATCGCGCTCGTCGACGGCCAGCCGGATCCAGCGCAGCGTCGCAGATGGACCTATACGCAGGTACTGGCCGAGGCCGAGGCGGTGGCGAATTGGCTTTCCTCGCGATTCGAGCCCGGCGAACGTGTCGCGATCTGGGCCCCCAACCGACCAGAATGGGTGCTCTTCCAATACGGGGCCGCGTTGGCCGGAGTGGTGCTCGTCACCGTGAATCCAGCGTATCGCGTAGCTGAGCTCCACTACGTCCTCGAACAGTCACGGACCGTCGGGCTGATCCACGAAGCGGCGTACCGGGGCGAGTCCTTGTCGGGCATCGTCTCGGAGGTACTCCCGAGCCTCCCCGAGCTGAGGGTGGTCTCCTGCATGGACGACTGGGACGACCTGGTGGCCGAAGGGCATTCGAGGCCCTGCGCCGTTGCCCGTCGTCGACCCGACCGAGCCGTGCCAGATCCAGTACACGTCGGGCACGACCGGGTTCCCGAAAGGTGCGTTGCTGCACCATCGGGGCCTGACGAACAACGCCGCCCACTTCATGGTCACGGATGGGGTTCGACGAGGGACGCACGATCGTGACGACGATGCCGCTGTTCCACACGGGTGGCAGCGTGCTGCCGGGTGCTCGGCGCGGTCTGGAGCGCAAGGCGACGCAGGTGCTCGTGGAGACGTTCGAGCCCGGGCTGGTGTTGGAGCTGATCGAGACCTATACCGCGCCAGCGCGATGCTCGGCGTGCCGACGATGCTGATCGCGATGCTGGAACATCCCGACCTTCCCGGACATCGGACCTGTCCAGTGTGCGAGGCGATCTGCTCCGGAGGCTCGACCGTGCCCGCGCGACTGGTGCGACGCCTCGAATCCGGTGGGCGCGCCGTTCACCATCGTGTTCGGTCAGACCGAGTGCTCACCGGTGGCTCTGATGACCCATCCGAGCGACACGATCGCCGACAAGGCCGCACGACTCGGCCCGCCGATGCCGAACGTGGAGGTCAAGATCGTCGACCCCGATACGGGCGACCGTGCCAGTCGGTGAAGTCGGAGAGTATCTGTACCCGCGGCTACCACGTCGATGCACGGCTACTTCGAGATGCCGGAGGCAACCGAGAAGACCATCGATGGCGACGGCTGGCTGCACACCGGCGATCTCTGCTCGATGGACGAGCGCGGCTACTGCAAGATCGAGGGCCGCCTGAAGGACATGATCATCCGCGGCGGCGAGAACATCTATCCGCGGGAGATCGAGGAGCTGCTGTTCCAGCACCCGAGCGTCGGCGAGGTCGCGGTGGTCGGCCTGCCCGACGACCGCCTGGGTGAGGAAGTCGGCGCGTTCCTGCGCGCCGCGCCGGGACAGACGCTGAACAAGGACGAACTGTTCGCCTATCGTGCGCGAACACCTCTCGCCGCAGAAGACACCGCGGCACTGGTTCGAGGTGGACGAGTACCCCTTCACCGGCTCCGGCAAGATCCAGAAGTTCGTCCTGCACGAGATGGTCGCGAGGGTGCACGGTCGCGGTTGGCGCCGCCAATGAACCGGGACGGCACCCGAGGCGCGAGGGTAACGTCGTCGTATGGAATGAATTGCGATCAGGCGTGGGGTCGTCTCGCCGATTGGTTGACCTTCGATACGTTCGGCACCGCTTGCCGGCCGGCACTATCGGAATCGGAGTTGCGCCGTACCAAGGGAACTCGGCGCCGAACATGCCCGGGCGGGACAGGTCATTGACTTCGATCGACCATTGGATGGATGCCCGCGTCAGGGACGGCTCGGCACGCTTCACCCATCTTGCTCTCGCGGCCAGCCAGCAAGCGGTGGACTCCGCTGGAGAGATCGATCCCGACCGCACCGGCTGCGTCCACGGCACCTCGATGGCGGGCGTAGAGGTCCTGGCCGCATCGCAGCACGGATTGTCCGTCGAGGGGCCCGAGGCGGTGTCGCGGAAGCTTAATATCGCTGCGCGGCCCAATATGGCCGGGGGACGATCGCGATGCGGTTCGGTCTCCACGGGCCGCTCAGCACCATTTCGACGGCATGTGCGAGCTCCGCCGATGCCATCGGAATGGCCTGCTGGATCCTCGAGCGTGGACGAGCAGACGCGATGCTGGCCGGTGGAAGCGACGCCGCGCTGCAACTGCTCACCTTCTACAGCCAAGCCAACCTCGGCATGCTCCAGGCGGTCGAGGACCCGCATCGGGCGCTCATCCCGTTCGACGTCAACCGAACGGGGATCGTCGAAGGCGAGGGTTCGGCGATGGTGATGCTCGAGCGGCGTCGACCACGCCCACCAGCGTGGCGCTCATGTCTACGGGTACATCAGGGGCTACGCGTCGGCTGCCGAGGCCTACCACCCATCATCTCCTCAGCCCGATGGAACCTATGAGAAACACGTCATGCGCGAGGCACTCGCGGACGCGGGGCTGCGCCAGACGACGTCGATGTGTCCTGGCCACGGCACCGGCACCCTGCTCGGCGACGCCGTGGAGATCGCCGCCATCAACGAAGTGTTCTCGCGTTCGGGGACCCCGTCACCGCGACCTCGGTGAAGGGTCACGTCGGCCACAGCGGAGGCGCCGAAACAGCACCGGGTTACTGGCCGGCCTCTGGGGAATGGCCAACGGACTCGTCGTCCCCACCGCTGGCACCATCCGACCTCGATCCCGCGGTCCAATTCGAGGTGCCGTTGGGCGGCGTTCCGGTCGAGCGGTCCGTTGACACCATGGTCGTCAACGGGTTCGGGTTCGGCGGTCAGGACTCGTGCTTGGTCGCCACGCGGAGGCTGACCGGGGCGGGTGACGTCCCGACCCCGGTCGGCCAAGGGGGAGCCGTTGCGGGAGGTGACGCCTTGGCGAGGGGTGAGACAAGCGTCCGTGAGCGCCCGGGGCAGGAATAGTTTAGGGTGCCGCAGGCGGGGAGGGAGCCAAGTTTGTGACTAGCGATACCACACCGGAGGCCGGCTCGGCGCCGGTGCTGTCGGTCAGAGATCTGCACGTCCGTTTCCGCACCAGTGCCGGGGGCCGCAAGGTGGTCCACGCCGTCACCGGGGTGAGCTTCGACATCTCCGCCGGGGAGACCCTGGGACTGATCGGCGAGTCCGGATCCGGGAAGTCGACCGTTGCTCGGGCCGTCTCGCAGCTCCTCCGCGGGGAGCGGGCAGCCATCTCGGGAGAGATCAGCCTGGGATCCACCCGCCTCGACAACCTCAGCAACCGCGGGCTCCGGGCTCAACGAAGCCGGATGCAAATGATCTTCCAGGACCCCAACGACGCCCTCGACCCCCGCATGACCGTGAGGCAGAGCATCGAGGCGCCGTCGCGCGCCGGCCGGCTGCGAGGCCGTGGCACCAGAGAGATCGCAGAGGTTGCTCTCGACTCGGTGGGGCTGCCAGCCGCGGTCGCCAACCGGCGCCCTCACGAACTGTCGGGAGGCCAGAGACAGCGGGTCAACATCGCCCGGGCCATGACGGTCGATCCTGAGCTGCTCCTGTGCGACGAGGTGGTGTCCGCCCTCGACGTGTCGATCCAGGCCGACATCCTCAACCTGCTGGCCAGACTTCAGGCCGAGATCGGCCTCGCCTATCTGTTCATCTCCCATGACCTGGGTGTGGTCGCCACCGTGAGCGATCGGATCGGGGTCATGTATCTCGGCCGAATCGTCGAGGTTGGCTCCGTTGACGACGTCGTCGGCCATCCGCTCCACCCCTACACCGAAGCTCTCTGTCCGCCGAGCCCGAAGCGCTCCCGCAGCATCTGAAACATCGCAAGCGGATCGTCCTGCAGGGCGACATCCCGTCACCGATCTCACCGCCGTCGGGATGTGGGTTCCGGACGCGATGCCACTTCGCACAGCCGCTCTGCTCTGAGGAAGTCCCGATCCTCACGGCCCGCCCCGACGGCCACGCCGTCGCCTGCCACTTCGCCGACGAGCTTGAGCTGGCCGGGCATCGGACCATTCACGAAACGTCGACTTCGGACAGTTACAGCCCATCTCAGGAGGGATGAAATGAACCATCAAACCCACAACCGACGATCCCGGCGATCGCTCGCCCTGACCGCCGCCCGGTTGACGTTCGCGCTGTTCGCAGCAGCGTGTGGCAGCAGCGACGGCGACAGCACGGCAAGTCGGCACGACAGAGGCGGGGGAGGAGACGGATACCACTGCAGCCCCAGCAGACGACGGCGACGGCGACGGCGACGAGACCACCGACACTCCGACAGCCGACGGTGACCTCCCCGCCTTCGCCGCAGGGAGCGGCTGCAGCCGGGCGGCACCTACGGAGGAAGCCTGACGGTGGCCCACTGGTTCTCGCCGACCTCGCTCGACCCGCACACGGGCAGCTCAGGCGCCGATCACCAGGTGCTGTACTCCATGTACGACCGCCTGGTCCACTTCAAGTTCGACTCGCTCGAGTTCACGCCCGGCCTGGCGCTCTCCTGGGAGTTCTCCGATCCAGGACGGAATGTTTCTTGTGGGACTGGATATTGTTGGTGACAAGTTGATGGAAATAAATGTCTTTAGTCCGGGAGGCCTGGGCAGCGCTCAGAAGTTCGAGAAGGTGAACTTCAGTCATGCTGTCATAATAGCATTGGAACGGAAAGTGGAATATATGAGTTACTACCGTAGAAATTTTGACAATGTGGAGATGTCTTCCTTATAAGGAATGGTAACACAATCTTTTGTATTACATTGAAAGAGGAGTTTGTCTTAGGTGGAATCTGCTCCGCAGCCAACTAAACAGCATTTTCAAGTTTCCCTCAGCCGTGATTTAGGTCTTTATGACGTTACGATGATCGGTGTGGAGGCAATGATAGCTAGCGCAACAATAAAAAATTGGCTTGCTGGCGATTGTAGTGTATATTCAAATAAATGCACAAACCTTTGGTACAGAGCAAAACTCCTAATACCTATTTAGAGGTGACACAATGAGGCAATTCATTAAAAAGAGGTCTCACAAGAGTGGTCTTCCACCCGGAACGCTGGTTCACGTTGGTACGGAAAAAGTTGAAAAGACAAAAATGACAGTCATTGATTATGACCCAGGTACTTGGGAAGAGAAGCAGCTAAAAACTATCGAAGAGTGCTTTCCCTGCAGGGATACACAAACGGTTACCTGGATTAACCTTGATGGAGTTCATCAGGTTGATATCATTGAAAAGATTGGCAAACATTTCAATCTTCATCCCCTCGTGTTAGAGGATATTGTCAATACCGGGCATCGCCCCAAAATGGAAGATTTTGATGACTACCTCTTTGTTGTTTTAAAAATGCTGTATCGTAATGAAAACGAGCAGGAGACACAGGCGGAGCAGGTTAGTTTAATTGTCGGCCCGCAATTTGTTATTACCTTTCAAGAAAAAGAGGGCGATGTCTTTAATCCCGTAAGGGAGCGGATCAGAAATGGAAAAGGCCGTATCAGAAAAATGGGATCTGATTACCTTGCCTATGCTCTCATCGATTCCATTGTCGACAATTACTTTACCATATTAGAGAAGCTGGGAGAAGAAATAGAGGAAATGGAAAAGGAGTTGGTTGGTGATCCTAAACCACAGGTCCTGCAGAAGCGTCAACCGGTTGAAGGCAGAATTGCTGTTTTTGCGGAAATTGATATGGCCTCTGCGGGAAGTAATCAGCGGGCTGCAGAGAGGTGAATCAGCACTGATTAAGGAGATCTACCGCGATATATCTCAGGGATGTCTACGATCACACCATCCAGGTTATCGATACCATAGAGACCTTCCGTGATCTGGCATCAGGCATGTTTGACACCTATCTCTCCAGTGTTAGTAATAAAATGAACGAAGTAATGAAGGTGTTGACTATTATAGCTACAATATTTATTCCGCTCACCTTCGTAGCAGGCATCTATGGAATGAATTTTAATCCTGAGGCTTCACCCTGGAACATGCCCGAACTCAACTGGGATTATGGTTATTTTGTTTCGATAGGAGTTATGGTTATTATTGCCTTAGGCATGCTGGTTTTTTTTAAACGAAAGAAATGGCTTTAAGTATCTGGAAATGTCAAAGGAATAGAGCAATGCATTGGAAATTGATCATACTTTTAGTTTTATCTCTATTGCTGGTAATTTTTGCCGTACAGAATTATGAGGTAGTATCAATTCAATTCCTTTTTTGGTCCTTTCAGACAAGCAGGACTATCATACTGTTTGGAGCATTTATTAATCGGGGTTCTCGTTGGTTTAATGGCTGCTTTTGTGAAAGGAAAGCAATCACAAATAAAGACGATTAAAAAAGACAATTAATGCTGCCGTTCAGAAGTATTTGTTTGATGTGCAGATAGGTTGTAAAAATGAGCATGTGGAGCGCAGGAACAGTTCAAACACTAAATCGAATTGATATGGCAGGAGGAAATATGAAAAAATGTATTTTGATAAAATTCATCATCATCATCATATCTTTCGTTATGTTAGGTAGTTGTAAGATTGATAACTGTCTTCAGTTTAATCTCCTAGAGGGTCGGGCGCAACAACCGAGTAATATTTATCTGTTATTTTCTGTTGAAACCTGCAGCGGAAGCCCTAAAGCAGGTATCAGTGCGGAGGAATTCGAGATATATGAGGATGGTGAATTCATTTCAATCTTTGAAAGTGGTCAGACAATCCTACCAAGACCCAGGTTGTACACACTGGCTACAGTTCTCCTGCTCGATCTATCAGGATCAATACTCGAATCCGAAACCCTTGAGCCACTCAAATCATCTGCACAGTCTTTTGTCAGTCAGGTTGCAGGAGAGAATGGCCAGGAAGTTGCGATTTATCTTTTTGACGGCAGGGAAACCATAAAAGAACTTGTTGCATTCACAAACAATATCGACACACTCCACAGCGCTCTAGCGTCTCTCTCTAAAGAAGAAATAATAAATGACCCTGACTACGACATCTCAACAAACCTCAATGGAGCTGTCATTAAAGGAGTAGAGGTGTTGAATGAGAAGAAAAATGATACTGAAGCAGGAAAACTTTTTGCAGGCACACTGATTACTTTTACTGACGGAACTGATCGGGCTCATCGGTTTACTGATCGTGATGCAGTGAATACCGTACAATCGTCAATTCATGCTTCTTTTTCAATAGGGCTCGGTGGTGAAATCGATGAAACACATCTTAGATTTCTCGGACCAAATGGATTCGTTTATGCCGAGAATGCTGGTGATCTGGAAGAAGCATTTAATCAGATTGCCCAGCGCATTAGAAACGAGAGTGAAAAATACTATATCGTTGGCTATTGCACCCCCAGCAGGAAAGGCACTCATCGAGTAACCCTGAAGCTGAATGGATATAGCGGGAGTCTTTCTTATTCTTTTAACGCTGATGGATTTGAAGGTGGATGTAATCCTGAGGATATCGTTTTAACAACTACTACCACCATAAGAGACCCCCTCTGTGCATTCGCGGAGATTTACGGTGAGTATTCAGAGGAAGTTACGCTTCTGAGATATTTTCGAGATAACGTGCTGACAATAACCACGGAAGGTCAAGAACTCATAAAACAATACTACCAGTGGAGTCCCAGACTGGTAAGAACGATGAGAGAAGATCAAGTATTTAAAGCACAACTTAAGGATCTGAGCGACAGCATACTGCTGTTAATGCAATAAAAACTGGACGGTCTGATCTATTTAAAAAAAACAATTGTTATGATTATTATGAGTTTTGCATTTATAGTAGCATTTAACAAGTATACTAAAAAGGAAATATTATGAAGAAAAGAAAAAAGAGGGTTGGTATGAATACAACTCGTTTCATGTTGTTATGGATAACAATTGTTTCGACTATTGTGAATGCTTGCAGTATTTCCCTTGCCCAGACAAATGAAAGCGAAAAGCAGTCTACCTATGAAGAGTCTCAAAAGAGGATAGTAGAAAGCCAATTGAGGCTTAAAGAGGAAATAGCAACAGTCCAAGCTGCCAGTGAATCACAAGGGTTGGATAAATCAGAACGGTCTCCTTCATTTGCAATACAGCAACTGGAGTTACTGAAACAAATTGACCTAACCTATGACCAGCAACTTTTTGAACTCCAGAGATCTTTTGATCTTTCGCAAACCATTATACAGCTGAAAGAAGAATTGTCCGCAATTACAAGCAATGTAACTCCGCTCAGCCCTCCCTACTCTTTTTTACTGCTGGATGAACAGAAAGGGAAGCTGGTGCTTTTGGAAGAGCAAAGGAAATCTGTTGCAAAGGCTGTAAAAAGTTCTGAAGACTTACTGCAGGCAACAAAAGAGAAATCGAAAGCAAAAGAGCAAGCCCTGCGACGCATTAAAGAGGAAATTGAAGCAGCAAAGAAATCAGTTATAACTTCCCGTGCTTACCTAACAGCAGAACTGTCAAAGCGCCTGCTTGCTGAAGAAGGTAATTTGCAAAAAATATCCCTGGAGAATGTAAAACTTGAACAAGCTATCAACCAATACAAACGTGAACTGATACAGGAAAACATTTCCTTCCTCGAATCCCGCATCACATTTACCAGAAAGGAACTCCGGGATCAGATCCTTAAACTTGAAAAGGATACACTTATCGTAAAGACTGCTTTGGAGAAGGCAAAGACAAATCAAGACTTCGCCAACTCCCGCTGGCTTAATGCGAAAGACGAGCTTGTTGGAAAAACCTTATCTCAAAACGAATCAGATAAAGCTGAAAAAGAAGTCATAAATTGGAAATCCTGGAATGACACCTACCGACTCGAAGTCGAGATTTTGGGAGAAATTAGTGCGTATCTCGAGAAAACAAAGAAGATATGGGAATACCGTTATGCCCTGTTTCACAACACTCCATCAGTTGATCTTCCTGGTTGGACACAGGAGGTTGAGAATACCCTTGAGGAATTGGAGAGAGAAAAACGGTTGATGGTTATACGCCAGACGGACTGCCAAAATGAAATAGTTAGCTTAGAAAAGGAACTGGAATCCGCACGACTCACATCAAAACCCACCTGGTTCATCGAAGAACAGCTTGAGGCTATTAAACCACGGGTAACGTATATTTAAGCAGGGGCTCGAAACCATTCAATCAACCCAAAAAGAAGTCCAGAAACTGCAAAATGAGATTACAAAAAGGGAGAAAAATAAAAGCTTAAAAGAGCAGCTATCTGCTTTATGGACAGTCTTTAATCAGGTCTGGCAGTACGAGATAACATCGATAGAGGACCGCCCCATAACAGTAGGTAAAGTTATTTTGGCCCTGGTATTGCTCATACTGGGCCTGTTATTTTCTAAACGTCTTACCACACATATAGGGAAGCAACTCATTAAAAGGGTAGGCCTTAATCAAGCTGCCGCCTTTGCCATTCAGCAAATACTCCACTACCTGTTATTAGTGTTATTAGTGCTCTTTGTTCTCAGTATGGTCAGGATCCCACTCACCTTTTTTACCGTTTTAGGTGGAGCCCTGGCCATAGGAGTCGGTTTTGGCAGTCAAAATATTGTTAACAACTTTTTAAGCGGTTTGATTTTAATGGTAGAACGTCCCATTAAGATCGGTGATATTGTAGAGGTGGAAAATGTACAGGGAACCGTGGAGTGGGTTGGCGCCCGCAGCACCATAATCAAAACATTCGGTAATCTTCGGCTGGTTATTCCAAACAGCACACTTCTCCAGAATAAGGTCATTAACTGGAGCCTTACCGATGATATCGTGCGTCGTGAGATTGTAGCGGGGGTAATTTATGGATCCCCGGTCAGAAAAGTGGAGGAGTTACTTAAACAAGCTGCTGAGGAACATAGCTTGGTAGAAAATTATCCTAAACCCACTTGTCCTGTTTGAAGATTTTGGAGACAACTCTTTGGTCTTCACCTTAATTATATGGATTAACATGACTCGCACAGGACGGGCGCAGCTCTATATCAGGCAGGTTGAAAGTGATATCCGCTTTCGCATTGATGAGCTTTTTCGAGAAAACCATCTCGTTATTGCCTTTCCACAGCGGGATGTGCATCTGGATACGCTTAAACCACTAGAGGTACGAATAAAGCAGGAGTAATGTTTCAAGCAACCTAACATCATGAGTTGGAAACTATCTCAAAACGAAGTACATGATAATAAATCCCTTTAAGCGCTTGATACCGTCAGCAATGATTCTTCTGGTTGTGATTGTTGCGGGAACTTTCGGATACCACCTGATAGAAGGGTGGTCTTTCCTTGACTCCCTTTACATGGTCATCATTACCCTTTTTACCATCGGCTTCAAGGAAGTGCACCCCCTTTCTGACTATGGCAGATTTTTTACCATTCTTATGGCGGTGTCCGGTGTTGGAGCCGCGGTTTATGCGGGAACGCAATTAGTAGAAATCATTGTTGAAGGTGAAATTCTTGGTTACGGCAGGAGAAGAAAAATGGATAAAAGAATCAAGGACATGAAGAACCACTATATCATCTGTGGTTATGGGAGAACCGGACACCAGGTGGGAGCAGAGTTTGATGCAGCACGGGTTCCTTATGTGGTGGTTGATCAGAAACACGAAATTGAGGAGGAACTGGGACCCCGGGAAATCCCCTATATTGTCGGTGACATCACCCGCGATGACAACCTGATTGAAGCAGGCATCAAATCAGCACAGGGATTGATTGCCGCTGCCGACTCGGATGTTGCAAATCTCTATGTAACTCTGTCCGCACGGGTATTGAATCCCAACCTGAACATCGTTACACGAGCCAGTGAAATTGATTCTGAAAGCAAGCTTATGATGGCTGGTGCAAACAGGGTCATTGCCCCGTACTTCATTTCGGGAAAAAGAATGGCGGCACTTGCAACAAGACCGGTTACCAGCGATTTTCTTGACCTGGTAATGCATGGAGAAAGCCTTGAGTTCAGCCTCAATGAAGTTGCCCTACCGGACAATTCACCCCTTATTGACAAGACTATTGCTGAAGCCGAAATCAGGCACAAATCCGGGGCCCTCGTTCTCGCAATCCGCCGGGCAGACGGCTCTTTTGACCTGCAGCCGGATTCTGCTTCAATAATGCACAAGGGGGATATTTTTGTTGTGATTGGCACACAGGAACAGGTAGTGCGGTTAGATAAAATGTTGCGTTGAATAAAGTAGGTTTCAACTAGTTAGCATGAGTTAACTGGAGTGCACAGCAACATCATTTACTGTATAGTTTGTATGCCCTCTGCAATAATTTCTATAGCCCGATCTATCTCTTCCGGCGTTGTCATTTTCCCGGTAGAAAACCGGATTGTTCCTATCGCATACTCTTCCGGAACATGCATAGCAGTTAGTACATGAGATATTCTGGCATGCCCGGAGTGACATGCAGCCCCGGCAGAAGCAGCAACTCCTTTGAGTTGCGATAAAAGTTTGTCTGCTTCTCTATTCGGGAAGCCAACACTCAGGGTGTTTGGCAACCGATTTTTCCTGTGGCCATTTAACCTCATTTCTCCTGCTCTTTCTTTCAGTCCAAGATATAACCTCTCCCGCATTGCTTGCATATGAGCCATGTTCTCTTCAAGATCACGCTTTGCTATTTCACAAGCCTTTCCTAAGCCAACAATTCCCAAAATATTCTCCGTCCCGGCGCGCTTATTTTGCTCATGACCTGCTCCATGAATCAGCTTCTCAAGGCCAGTTCCTTTCCGGATAAAAAGAGCACCAATACCTTTTGGTGCATACAGCTTATGGCCTGCAACTGACAGGAGATCAATGCCAAGTTCATTCACACACACAGGGATTTTTCCCACTGATTGAGCAGCATCTGTGTGTACAATGATCCCGTTTTGTCTGGCCAGTGCAGAAATGTCAGCGATGGGTTGAATAGTGCCAACTTCATTGTTGGCATGCATTAAGGAGATCAAAATCGTTTGTGGAGTGATTGCTTCCTGCAGTTTCACCATATCCACTAATCCGAATTCATCAACAGGCAGGTAAGTCACCCGAAATTTTTCAGTCTCAAGATAGTTGCACACTTCAGTTACAGCGGGGTGTTCAATGGCTGAAGTAATGATGTGATTGCCTTTCATTCGATTGGCAAAAGCTGCTCCCTTTATAGCATAGTTATTGGACTCGGATCCTCCACTGGTAAAGATAATTTCATCAGGTTGACAACCCAGCAAATCTGCCACTTGATTACGGGCTGTTTCAATAGCTTTTTTAGCCTGAATCCCATACCAGTGGCTGCTGGATGGATTGCCAAAAAAATCCACAAGGTAAGGCTTCATAAACTCTGCGACTTCCGGATCAATGGGGGTTGTCGCGTTATAATCTAAATAGACAGGTTTCATTTATCATCATCCTTCGAGAGGGGACGTTGGTTCCGGAACCAACGTCCCCTTTACTGTTTAAACTTCTGAATAAATAATCTCGATCCAGCGATCGCTATTGAAGATTCCATCGCCCCAGGTTTTCTCAAGGTCGGCCAGGGGTTTAGCCGCCACCGCCTCCTGAATGGTTTTCCCCTCCGCTTTAAGTTTTCTCAAGCGTTCATACGCTATCTCGAGCATCTGACGGTAGCCTGCCAATTGTGCCTTATCCCCCAGGGGGCCGTGCCCTGCGATAATCTTTGTATTGTCATCAGCCAGCGATAAAATTATGTCCACTGCCTTAATCGTTCCTTTGAGGGAACCCCCATGGGTAACATCGATAAAGGGATAGAAACCGTTAAAAAATATGTCGCCGGCGTGGATAACATTGGCTTTTTTAAAATTAATAAAGCTGTCACCATCGGTATGGGCATGGGGCACATGGATAGCCCGGAGACTGTCCCCGTTAAGGTGAAAACTGATATCCTCCGAGAAAGTCACTACCGGTAAACCTTCCCGGGAGATAGCTTCCCGCTTCATGTCGAAGGCCGCGATAAAGGAGCCCGTGCTCAGGCGCTCTCGCACATTATCGTGAGAAAAAATCAAAGTCCCGCCTTTCCCCAGGTTCTCGTTCCCGCCGGTGTGGTCACCGTGATAATGGGTATTGATCAGAAACTTAGGGAAATCACCTCCGACTGATTTGATGGCGGCTACAATTCTATCTGTTAGCGGTGCGAATTGGTCGTCAATCAAAAATGTCCCGTCTTCACCGATGAACAAGCCGATATTACCCCCTTCTCCCGTAATCATGTAGATCTGCTCAGCAACCGGAACAGCCATGATTTCCACTTCGGAAGAATGTCCGGCAGGTAAAAAGAACATAACACCTGTTGTCAAAACACATACTACCGATATTATTTTGCCAATCATTTTTAATCCTCCTTTATTTAACTAACTTAACCGGGGCAATCACCAGTGGTCGACTCATACACATTTGCTAGCATAGCCCTCTTTCCAATGTCAAGATTAAAGACCGGACTCCTATTTTCTACTTGACAACTAAAAATCAAATTTTCTATAGTGATGTGTTTAAAATTATACTCTTAGTTCAGTGCTAAAGGAGAAATCTCATGGGAATCATCGCTGACAGCATTAAGTCATTAGAGGAAAAAGAGTCACAATTAAAAGAATTGGGAGGGCAGAAGGCCGTTCAGAAACAACACGAACGGGGGAAATTGACCGCACGAGAACGGTTAAACCTGCTCTTTGATGCCGGCACCTTTAAGGAACTGGATTTATTTGTCACCCATCGATGTGTCAATTTCGATATGCCAAGCACAAAAATCCCCGCAGACGGGGTCATCATTGGCTATGGCCTTGTCGATGGGCGAACTGTATTTGCCTTTTCCCAGGACTTTACTGCCCGTGCAGGAACCCTCGGGGAGATGCAGTCAAAAAAGATTTGCAAAGTTATGGACCTGGCACTTAAAGCAGGGGCACCCATCGTCGGAATCCCCGATTCGGGAGGGGCGCGAATTCAGGAGGGGATTGATGCCCTCTCAGGCTACGGGGAGATATTCTTTAGAAATTCCGCCGCCTCTGGTGTTATCCCCCAGATTACCGCCATAATGGGTCCCACGGCCGGTGGTGCCGTCTATTCCCCTGCCATGACGGATTGGATATTTATGGTGAAAAACACAAGCTACATGTTTATCACCGGCCCCGATGTCATCAAGGCAGTTACCGGAGAAGAGATTACCCAGGAGGATTTAGGCGGTGCCATGGCGCACAATTCCAGGAGCGGAGTCGCCCACTTTGCCTCCGAAAATGACGAAGACGCACTGACATCCATAAAAGAACTTTTGAGCTTTCTCCCCTCCAACAATATGGAAGATCCTCCCCTTGTAGAAACGGGAGACGACCCCCTTCGCACCGACCCTTACCTGGACGAAATCATTCCCGATGATCCACGCAAAACCTATGACATAAAAGAAGTCATAACCTCAATAGTGGATAACGGCCACTTTTTTGAACCCCATCAGTACTATGCCCCCAACATTATTGTATGCTTTGCCCGGCTCAATGGTCGCGTAATCGGCATCATAGCCAATCAGCCCAAGCACCTGGCGGGATGCCTGGATGTTAACGCCTCCGACAAGGCAACCCGATTCATCCGTTTTTGCGATGCCTTTAATATTCCCATGCTTACCATTACCGATGTGCCGGGCTACCTGCCCGGAAGAGATCAGGAATGGACGGGTATTATACGGCACGGAGCAAAATTACTCTGGTGTTACTCTGAAGCAACGGTCCCCAAACTCACCCTGATTACACGCAAGGCTTACGGAGGTGCTTACATTGCCATGTGCAGCCGCCACTTAGGCGCTGATTTTGTTTTTTCCTGGCCGGCGGCAGAGATTGCCGTTATGGGTGCAGAAGGGGCTGCAAACATCATCCATCGAAGAGAAATAAACGGAGCCGACGACCCCAAGGCTAAACGGGAAGAAAAGATTAAGGAGTATCAGGATCTCTTTTCAAACCCCTATATAGCCGCTTCACGGGGCTACGTGGATGCAATAATCAAACCACGGGAAACCCGTTCAACTCTTATCAGCGCACTGGAGGCAATAGTCAACAAGCGGGAAACCCGTCCACCCAAGAAACACGGGAATATTCCCGTATAAGGTGGTTCCGGATGAATTGGAGAAAAACCTTATCCCTGATTGGAATCCTGATTGCCTTAATCGGCTACCTCTATATTTTTGAAATAAGGGGTGCAGACGAGAAGAGGCTCACTGAGGCAAAAAAGAAAAGAGAAGAATGGCACAGGACCCAGGTCTTTCCCTTCCAGCCCCAGGACTTTAAAAAAATTAAGCTGGTGAAAAACGGTGAGACAATCATTTACCAGAGGCATGACAAGGTGTGGTGGATGGAGGAACCGTTTAACATCGAGGGAAGTGAAGAAGCTGTGAATGATATAATTTACAGCATTCTAAACCTGGTGGAGACAGATCCCGTGGCAGACAATCCATCTGACCTTACACAATTCGGACTCCATCAGCCCCCTATACTCATAGCTGTCGAGCTGGAAGGAACAGCAGGAGGAAAAACACTTCTCCTGGGTCATGACAATCCCACCTCGATTTGTCTCTATGCTACTGTGGAAGGAGCCCCCCGGGTCTTTCTGGTAGGCTCTTTAATTCGGTGGGAAGTCAGTAAAGAATTTCTTCACCTCAATAATCGGACAGGACCTTTTTTTACTGACAAGAAAGATGCCTAAGCAGTAATCAGAAGTCAGGAGTCAAACACCACATGCCTAAATTAAAAACTTAAATCACATGACAGAGAAGTCAGAAGACAGGAGTCAGAAGTAAGAATAAAAAAATGATGCAGGATGATGAAAAATCAGAAATCCGAATATCGAAATTCGAAACAAATCCAAAAGTCAAATGACAAAAATCTAAAACTGCACCACGAAGAGCACGCAGAAATACATATTACAAATGCCACATAAAATCCAAATATCAAATGTTGAAAACGCTTCGCTCACCAGTCATTGCCTGGCTGCCTGCCCGAGCTGACACTCCTGTCGGCCCAGGGAGCTCGGCCAAGCCGAGCGAACAAAGAGAGCGTGACAATCTCATTTCAGTAGCCTGTGCAATCCACAAACTTTTAAGAACTGTCAACTGCTAACTGTCAACTGGTTGATGGGTAACCGGGTCACCCAAATGTAAGGAGATCAACTATGGGAAGAAAAAAAATTACGGTTGTCGGGGCTGGCAATGTGGGAGCCACTGCAGCTCACTGGGCAGCAGAGAAAGAACTGGGAGATGTTGTTTTAGTGGATATCTTGGAAGGTATGCCACAGGGTAAAGCCCTTGATTTAATGGAAGCCAGACCCGTTGAGGGATTTGATGTCTCTATTACGGGAACCAACGGATACGAGGATACTGCCGGGTCTGATGTAGTAATTATCACCTCCGGACTACCCCGAAAACCGGGAATGAGCAGGGATGACCTGCTGCAAAAAAATAAGGAGATTGTTGCTTCAGTTACCAAAGCAGTGGTCTCCAACTCTCCCGATTGTATTATTATCGTGGTGAGTAATCCCCTCGACACCATGAGTTATGTGGCTAAAGCGGTAAGTGGCTTTCCGAAAAACCGGGTAATGGGGATGGCAGGTGTTCTTGACACGGCTCGCTTTAAGGTATTTGTTGCCATGGAACTCAATGTTTCGGTTGAAGATGTTCAAGCCCTGGTTTTGGGAGGACATGGAGACAGTATGGTGCCCCTTCCCCGCTACGCGAGTGTCGGGGGAATTCCTCTTACTCAGCTTCTGTCCCAGGAGAAGATCGATCAGCTTGTGGCCCGTACCAGAAAGGCAGGTGGAGAGATCGTTGCATTACTTAAAACCGGAAGCGCATTTTATTCACCTTCTGCATCCGCTGTTCAAATGGCAGAAGCCATCCTCAAAGACAAAAAGCGCATCCTTCCCTGCTGTGCTTTTCTGGAAGGGGAATATGGACTGAAGGATATCTATTTTGGTGTGCCGGTGAAACTGGGTTCAACCGGTGCAGAACAAATTCTTGAGGTTTCTCTTACCGATGAAGAGATGAAACTCGTTCAAGAGTCAGGCACGGCGGTCAAGGAAAGTATTGCTGCATTAAAAATCTAATACTCAATCAAGGGTATCATCCATCATACGCTCTAGTGCTTCCCTTCTTTCCGGAGGGAAGACCTCTTCCTCAGCAAACTTGAGAAGTGATGCTGGATCAAGGGAAGTACTGGCCAGCAGTTCCAGCTTTTGCATTAGTTCACCATCACGCGAAATCTCTTTTACATAGCCGACGAGCTTCCGTAGATTCTTTCCGGAAGGTAACCCTGCAGACAGATTCTGCTGTTCCTCAACGACCGGTTCATCTTCCACAGGAGGTTCCGGGGTAAGCAGTGAAACATTCATACCTGCTGAAACTGGAAATACGTTCTGGTAATTAAAACTGACAAACCACCAGACGTTATCAAGATTATCGGTACCAGTCCCCACGAAATCAAATACATCCTGTTCTGTCCAGGTGGCACCGGAACTGTCATACCCCGACACAAAACCCGTCTGATAGGATTCTCCCCAGGTCTGGCCAGCTGTGTCAAAACCAAAGAGGAGGTCGCCCTGTCCGGTAATACCGTATAGCACAACTTCCGTTGATAGTGCACCGGTGCTCTCGAACTTAAAAATGATTCTCACCGTTCCCTGCAAAATATCCAGCGGAAAGCGTACCCACCACCGTGCCTGGTTGTCGATCCCAAAATAGAAGGTATCAATCCAGAAAAGGCTCTGCCCGTTATAACCTGCATAAAGTGGGCTTGCAGCCGAGGGAGTAGTTATTGCCAGAGACCACAGAACCAGAATAGTTATCAGTATCTTCTTTTTCATCGTTTCTCCATATATACGTTAGCCCGTTAACCAGTGAGCCCGTGTGCCCGTCACATATACAAATTCTTAAAAGGTTTATAGGATATTCACAGGCACTAAGTTACAGATTTGTCTCTGTGTTCGCTCGCTAGCGCAGATTTAAGCTTTGTATTATTATCTTTCTTACAGACTCAGACTAAATACAGGATATTTGCAATGTGGTCGGTCTGGGCCAGAGGTTTCGATATTCAGATTTCTAATTTTTATCTTGTATCCTGCATCTTGCATCTTTTTTTCTTACTTCAGTCTTCAGCCTTCTGTACTTTAGCTGTCTGCTTCGGTACCGCCGTTCTGAGATAAAGCTCCTTTAACTGTCTCTCGCTTACCAGTGACGGGGCATCACTCATTAAACAGGTTGCCTTTTGGGTTTTGGGAAAAGCAATTGCATCCCGGATGGAGTCAATTCCACATACGAGCATTACCAGGCGGTCAAGCCCCAGGGCAATTCCCCCATGGGGCGGTGCTCCGAATTCCAGAGCATCAAGGAGAAAACCAAACTTGCTTTTCGCTTCCTCTTCTCCGATGTTCAGTGCCTTAAACATCGCCTGCTGTATCTCCTGACGGTGAATCCTGATACTCCCCCCTCCAATCTCATTACCATTTAATACAAGATCATAGGCCCGTGCCTTTACCCGTGAAGGATCATCCTTGAGAAATTCCATATCTTCTTCAGCAGGTGAGGTAAAGGGGTGGTGCAGTGCCTCATAGCGTTTTTCTTCATCATTATATTCAAGGAGTGGAAATTCCGTAACCCACAGGGGACACCATTTGTTACGATCAACCAGTCCCAGCTTATCTGCCATGTGCAGTCTCAGCTGTCCCAGGGCAGTGTAGGCCACCTTTGGCTTGGCATCAGCAACCATAAGCAAGAGGTCACCCGGTTTGGCATCCAGGAGTGTTTTAAGCTTCTGCACCTCTTCTTCGGAAAAAAACTTGGCAATAGGTGACTGAACCCCGTCGGCCACAACCTTAATCCATGCCAGGCCCTTTGCCCCGTAGACGCTAGCTAAACCAGTCAGATCATCCAGCTCTTTACGGGAATACTCAGAACACCCCGTGGCATTAAGTCCTAATATGACACCCCCTGCTCCGGCAACCTGGGAAAACACCTTAAAAGAACAGTCCTTCACATGGGGGGTAAGTTCTGTTAACTCCATGGCAAAACGGGTATCCGGCTTATCCAGTCCATAACGTGACAGGGCTTCCTGATAGGGCATGCGGGGAAAGGGTTGTGGAAGGGACACCCCCTTTACTTCTTTGAAGATAGTAACCAGTAACCCTTCGATTATTTCATAAATCTCATCTTCATGAATGAAGGAAAGCTCTAAATCAATCTGGGTAAATTCCGGCTGGCGATCAGCCCGAAGATCCTCGTCTCTAAAACACTTTACAATTTGATAGTATCGATCATAGCCTGAAACCATCAGCAACTGCTTAAACAGCTGCGGGGACTGGGGCAAGGCGTAGAAACGACCGGGATTGACACGACTGGGCACGAGATAATCCCGGGCCCCTTCCGGTGTGCTCTTGGTTAGAAAAGGAGTTTCCACCTCAAGAAATCCCTTCTCACAAAAATAGTTTCTGGTCGTGTGAACAATACGGTGGCGTAAAATGAGGTTCTCCTGTAAAGCCGGCCTCCGCAGGTCCAGATAGCGATGTTTGAGTTTCAAATCCTCTGATATGCCATGCCGGGAAGAAACTTCGAAAGGAGGGGTTTTTGATTCGTTTAAGATAGTCAACTCTTCCGCCAGGACTTCAATCTCTCCGGTCTTCAAGTTAGGGTTAACGGTCCCTTCAGGACGTGGCGACACCGCTCCCCTGACAGCAATAACATATTCATTACGCAAACTGTGGGCCTTGCTGTGGGCAGTGGCATCAATATCCGGGTTAAATGAAATTTGGACAAGCCCCTCACGGTCTCTCAAATCGATGAAGATCAAGCCGCCGTGGTCACGCCGGCTCTGAACCCATCCCATGAGAACAACCTTATCGCCGATGTGCTCTGACCGTACGTCACCGCAGTAATGGCTTCTCTTTTCTTTTCCTAAAGGCTCAGCCAATATAATCTCCTTTCCTTTTTAAAAGGAAGTCTAGTGATAGCACGGGGTTTCACTCATCTCGAAATCCCGGTTCAAAACCTGCACCTTAACTATCTCTCCTGCCTCACAGGCTGTTTTTTCCTCTGGCAAAACAATAAGGCCATTGGCCTTAACCATAGACATAAGAATGCCTGATCCCTGTCCTCCGGTGGTGGTAACTACATACTCCCCTTCTTCCCGGGTGATGATACACCTCATAAAATAACGTTTTCCCTCCCGCTTGGTGATAGGCTCTTGCAATCGTGCATCAACCAGCGTTCGGAATAACCGTTTATGACCGCTTGCCTTTAAAATTGAAGGCCGCACAAACTGTTCGAATGAAATCATGCAGGACACCGGATTGCCGGGAAGGCCAAAGGTCGGTGTATCCTCGATTACACCAAAGGCGAGTGGCTGGCCGGGTCTCATCGACACCTTCCAGAACTTCATCTCGGCACCTAACTCCTGTAAAATATCTTTAACCAGATCATAGTCACCTACCGATACCCCTCCCGAAGAGATAATCATATCAGCATTGAGGGCCGCCTTGAACATAGCCCGCAACTCTTCCGGTCTGTCTTTTGCAATTCCCATAATGAGAGGCTTAGCCCCTGCATCTCTTACCAGTGATGCCAGGGAGTATGTGTTGCTGCTCACAATCTTTCCCGGTGAAAAGTCTCCATCAACATCTATCAGCTCATCCCCGGTTGAAACCACCGCAACTGTGGGTCTCTGGTAGACTGAGATGAAAGATCGTTTCAGGGAGGCAAGCATGCCTACGCCTGCCGGATGAATTATTGAACCGTGAGGAATTACCAGGCTGTCTTTCACAACGTCTTCACCGGCCTTTCTGATATTTGTTCCCACCGATGGCGCACTATAAATGGTTACCTGATTCTTCTCCCGCTCGGTATCTTCAACCATTACCACTGTATCACTTCCCGTAGGAAGAGGGGCACCGGTCATAATTCTAATCGCCTCTCCCCGTGCGAGCTCTTTTTCACTCGTGTAACCTGCGGGAAGATCTGCAATCACCGTAAGTAGGGCAGGGTTCTCCCTGGAAGCACCTTTAACATCCTCATGAACAACGGCGTACCCATCCATAGCTGAATTATCCCAGGGGGGAATAGGGTACGGGGCATAAATATCTTCACCCAGCACCCGTCCCAGTCCATTTACAATAGAAAGTCTTTCCAGTCCCAGGACCCGAATAGTAGGAAGGATTACCTGGAGGGCTTCATCAACCGATATCATGAACTACCTCTTTTTATGGGGAAAGAGTTTCTCCCACACGATAAGAAGTGGGCTCGCAATAAAAATGGAGGAATAGGTCCCCGCAATTATTCCCACCAGCAGGGTAAAAGCAAAATCGTGGATGACCTCGCCCCCCAGGAAAAAGAGAGCGACAACCACCATGAGGGTTGTTCCCGCGGTGATACAGGTCCTGCTCAAGGTCTGATTAATACTCTTGTTAACAATATCCTTCAAGCGACCCCGACTCATTTTCTTCATGTTTTCTCGGATACGGTCACTTATTATAATGGTGTCGTTAACCGAATAACCGACCACGGTAAGGAGGGCCGCAATTATAGGAAGGTCAATAGCCTTGTTGGTAAGTGACAAAGCACCGAGTGTTATAATGACATCGTGTACGAGGCAGAAAATAGCTCCAATACCAAAGCGCAGTTCAAATCGCCACCAGATATAGGCGAGCATGCCAAGGATGGAAAAGAAAACAGCAAGCATTCCTTTTCTCCTGAGATCGTCTCCCACTTTGGGGCCTACCATTTCCACCCGTCTCACCTCAAGATCGTCAGGCCCAAAGTTAGTGGTGAGAGCATTCCTGATGATTTCTGACATCCCTTCTAATGCTCCGGTTGTCTTTTTCATGGTGACCAGATATTCCTGGTCTTTTCGGTCACCAAACTCCTGAACACTCAGTCCCTCAATAGCAAGTGAATCAAGGGCACCTCTCACCTCCCCGATGTTAACCGCTTTGAAGAACTTGATCTGCACCAGGGTCCCCCCTTCAAAGTCGATGCCATAGCGGGGCCCCCCCTTGACCAGCAGGGAAAACAGGCCGATTGCAATCAGAACGAGTGAAAAGATGAGTGCCGGCCTGATCCTGCCAACAAAATTAATGTTACTGTTCGGCTTAATGAGTTCCATACGAAATTCCTTTACATGAGATTCAACACTAAATACTCAGTTTTTTAATCCTCCGTTTAGAGAGGAAAAAATCAAAAATTACCCTGGTGCAAATAATAGCCGTAAAGAGACTGGCAATAAGACCAATAGTTAAGGTAACGGCAAATCCTTTAACGGGACCCGTGCCGAACTGGAAAAGAAAGAGCGCGGCAATCAGAGTCGTGATATTGGCATCAAGAATGGTTATCAGTGCCTTGCCATAGCCCCCCTCAATGGACGCCCGGGGTGTTTTGCCCGTCCTGAGCTCTTCTCGTGTGCGTTCGAAGATGAGCACATTTGCATCCACTGCCATACCGATGGTAAGCAAAATACCCGCAATACCGGGAAGGGTAAGGGTCGCACGGAAAGCAGCCAGTGCCGCAAAAATGATCAGGATGTTAAGACAGAGGGCGAAGTTGGCTATCATCCCCGAGAGCAGATAGTAAAGCATCATAAAGAACACAACTGCAGCACCGCCGATGAGAATGGATTTAACACCCTGGCGAATTGAATCCTGCCCCAGAGAGGGGCCTACTGTCCGCTGTTCGAGAATGGTTACGGGAGCGGGCAGTGAACCGGCACGCAGTACAATAGCCAGGTCCCGGGCCTCCTCCGTAGAAAACCTGCCCTCGATACTTGCCCTTCCTCCAGATATCCGCTCCCGGATAACCGGGGCAGAATACACATTATTATCAAGTACGATAGCAAGCCTCTTTTTGACGTTATCCCGGGTAATCCGTTCAAAGAGCTTTGATCCCACGGAATCAAATCCTATTGACACATAAGGTTCATTAAACTGGTTAAAGCTCACCCGGGCGGCCTGGAGATGTTCTCCGGTTAGTGAGGTCCTCTTGTACACCAGGTAAGGTTCCTTGGTTGTTTCACCGGTTTCCCTGTTTTCACGTTTTGAGTAGAGGATTTCACTGTCAGCAGGAACCTCTCCTTTTAAAGCGCTATCAAGATCAGACACGTCATTGACCACCTTAAACTCTAAAAGGGCCGTTTTGCCAATAAGGGCAATCGCCCGCTTGGGATCCTTGATACCCGGAAGCTGGATCAGTATCCGGTCATTACCCTGCTTTTGAACAGTGGGCTCACTTACACCAAACTCGTCGATACGATTTCGGATGGTTTCCAACCCCTGGTCTATTGCAAATTTTCTGAGGTACTCTTCATCCTCGGCTTTTAGTGCCAGCGTGTACGTGACAACACCATCCTGTTCATCCACCTTTTTCTTCACTAAATTGGGAAATCTGTCCCCCAGCAGTTTACTGAATTGATCTTTGAAGGAAGGATTCAACAGCTCAACGGTGAGGGTATTAATTGCCACCCTCTCTACTGTGTCAAAGGGGATGCGTTCGTCGAACAGAACATCACTTAAGTCACTGCCTACCCTGTCAACAGCGTTCGAGATCGCTTTCTCTGTTTCTACCTCCAGCAGTAAGTGCATGCCCCCCTGCAAATCTAATCCGAGAGAGATCCGTTCGCTGGGAAAAGTGTCCTTCCACCAGCTTGGCAGGTCAACAACACTCGGGGCTAAATAAAAACAGGAAATGGCAATAACAACTGCAATTAGAATACTTCTCCACTTTAAACTTGTCTCCATGGTAAATCTCCACCCATTATTTGTTGTTTTTCTTTTTGAGCTCACTCGAGCCCGCTACTTGATTTCTGGAAACTTTCACGCGGACCTTATCTGCTATTTCCATGGTAACAACGGCATCGGTCAACCCGGTAATTTTACCGTGAAGCCCACCCGCAGTAATAACCATATCCCCTGCCTTTAGCTGGGTAAGGAACTCCTTCTGTTCCTTGGCCTTCTTTTGCTGCGGTCTCAGCAGGAGGAAATAAAAGATAACAAAAATGAGAATGAGCGGTACAAAGGCGGTAAACCCCTGCGCGCCTCCTTCACCCCCCTGTTGTGCCATAGCAAACGCTACACTGATGAACATAACTACCTCCCCACTTGTAATTTTGACAATCCAACCTCTTCCTGACTGTCGTTGTTGTTTCTCGATCCATAAAAGTTCTGATAGAAATCTGCAAAGGTCCCTTCACGAAGAGCGGTCCTCATAGACTCCATGAGTTTGAGATAATAGGAAAGATTATGCAGGGTATTTAACCGGGAAGACAAAATCTCTTTGGCAGCAAAGAGGTGGTGCAAATAGGCCCGGGAATAGTGAGTACAGGTATAACAGGTACAGGCGGGGTCGATTGGTATATCCTCATTTCTATGTCTGGCATTCTTGATCACTATCCTGCCAAAACTGGTAAACAGCATACCGTTCCGTGCATTACGGGTGGGCAGCACACAGTCAAAGAGATCGACACCACGTTTAACAGCCTCTACGATGTTTTCCGGGGTCCCCACTCCCATGAGGTATCGGGGTTTTTCTTCCGGTAACAGAGAAGCAGTATTCTCTACCATAGAGAGCATGAGCTCGGCACTCTCTCCCACACTCAGTCCCCCGATGGCATATCCATCAAAGTTCAGCCCAATCAGATCACCGGCACTCTTTTCCCGTAAGTCTTTAAACATTCCCCCCTGCACTATACCAAAGAGGGCCTGGTTCCCATGGTTCGCACTCTCTGTACACCGCTTTGCCCAGCGTGTGGTCCGCTCAAGGGAATCTTTTGTATACTCATAAGATGCCGGGTAGGGAACACACTCATCAAGACACATCATGATGTCCACACCCAGTGCCTCCTGTATGCTCATGCAGAGTTCAGGTGAAAGAAACTGTCTGGAGCCATCCAGGTGGGATTGGAAGGTAATACCCTCCTCGGAAATTCGCTGGTTTACACCCATACTGTAAATCTGGTAGCCTCCGCTATCGGTAAGTAAGGGATAGTCCCAGTGCATGAACTTGTGGAGACCACCCAGGGCCTTAATCAGTTCATGCCCTGGTCTCAAATAGAGGTGATAGGTATTGGAAAGGATAATTTCAGCACCAAGGGACTGCAGGTCTTCCGGTGTAAGGGCTTTGATAGTAGCCTGCGTACCAACAGGAATAAAAGCAGGGGTATTAACCACTCCATGATTGGTTGTAAGCCTTCCTAAACGAGCATCGGAATTGTGGTCCCTTGTCACTAAAGCAAACATGAACTTCCCGTGGTTAAATGATCATCATCGCATCACCATAGCTGTAAAAACGATACCTCTCTTGTATCGCTGCACGGTATGCGTCCAGGATAAACTCTCTTCCAGCAAAAGCTGCCACCAGCATTATCAGGGTCGACCGGGGCACATGAAAGTTGGTAATCAGACAATCGATGGCCTTAAAGGTGTATCCGGGATAAATGAACAGGTCCGTAGACCCTTTTCCCGGTTCCACACAACCGCTTTCTCCGGCAACAGATTCCAGTAAGCGGGTTGAGGTAGTCCCTACACCAATTACCCGTGACCCTCTCCGTCGAGCTTCATTAATGGAACGGGCTGCTTCTGCATGCAGCACGAAGTGCTCCGCGTGCATGCGGTGCTCCTCGATCTTATCCACTCTCACCGGTTGAAAGGTACCCCACCCGACATCAAGGGTGAGAAAGACAATCTCTACTCCCTTGCTTGCAATCTGGTTGAGCAGCCTTCTGGTAAAGTGGAGCCCCGCTGTCGGTGCAGCTACAGCACCTCTGGAACGGGCGAAAACAGTTTGGTAGCGCTCTTGATCTACTATCCCCTCTTGAAAATCCCTGCCCCGCTTAATGTAGGGTGGAAGGGGTGTTTTTCCTACACGGTTCAAAACCTGCTCAAAGGTATCTGCACAGGTAAATGCGAGGGTATATTCCCCGTTGTGCTCTTCTATGATTTCAGCTGTAAGGGATTGGTCGAAAACAATTTTCGAACCGATTCCCGGCTTTTTACTGGACTTAACTAAACAACGCCAGATCGATTGATCAGACTTCCCGTTGGTAAGGGACTTGAGCAGTAAGACTTCACTGTTCCCTCCGGTCTGTTTCTTCCCCTCTAAACGGGCAGGTATAACTTTTGTGTCGTTTAAAACTAAAACATCCCCCTTTTTAAGATAATCTGCTATCTCAAAAAAGGATTTGTGTTCAATGGTCTTCTTGTTCCTGTTCAGTACCATTAATCGGGAATGATCACGCTTGTCTGCTGGATACTGAGCGATCAGTCCCGGTGGAAGATCATAATCAAATTCTTTAATACGCATTTTTGCAGCTCAACAGGTACCATCCCTTTGGAGAACCCGGCCAAAAACCCGGGGAAAAGGGCTTACAAATCTTATCTTTATACCAAAAATTCCTTACTATTGTCAAGGGTTTTGGCCCTCATAACAACAGGGGTCAGACCTACACATTTGACATTTTTTTGTCAAATGTGTAGGTTTGACCCCACTTTAGAAACTAAGCAATTGTTTCTGCAAGAGTTTTCCACGTCTCCTCCTGGAGGAAACTCCCTTCGACATTTTCCTCCATCTCTTTAAACATCCTGAAGGGAACTGTGAAGGTCATAACATCGTCACCCAGTTGTTTCCGTACGCTCTTTCTGGCAAAGAGATCAGTCAGTCCTACCACGGCCCTGGGGTGTTCGCTTGCAGCCTCCCGGTAAGCATGTATCCCGACCTGATGGCATCCTGCACCCTTTGCAAAAATAACATTATCCAGGCCTCCTGCCTCATAGTACCAAAGGGTAGTCAAGGCTGAAAGCTGATGGGCATTTGCCAGGAAGGATATAACTACCGGTTTTTCAGCCGGTTCTAAGGCACTCAGCGGCTTAAACACGACATAGGTGTTCGGAATATCCTGTATGGGCAGAAGTTGGAGGAATTTTTCCACCTGCTCCGGAGATTTCATAAACCGTTCGCCCCTGAGAAAGGTTTCTGCAAAATCCTCACCCGCAAATTCTTTAATAGTTGGAGCAAGCTGCTTACCAAATTCAAAATGTTCGTTCCCCTTTGACAGAAAGTAGTAGAAGCACTCAATACTTCCGGGGAAGAAATCATACTGATTTCCAAACCCCAGGCCAACACCACCGCCCACACAACCATAGGTTTCCCGGTCAAAAACAGCTGTTTTACCCTTGGCCGCACTTGCAAACAGCCACATAACACAGCCCCAGGTCCCTCCTTTTTTAAAGCAGAGAGCATTTTCAGGTTTTTCATCTGTCCATAGGACCGCGACCGGATCGTAGGCGAGATTAAGGGCACGGGCGATCTTACTCTCCATAGTTAAATCCTCTCCATAAACAAATTCCAAATCCAATAAAAGGTCTAAATGCTAAAGTAGATTAATCAATTACGAAATGACCAAAGCACTCTGATTACAAACCTCATAACTCAAGAGGGAGAGGAAATGTATTACGGTCTTCCTCTTCCGGTCATTCGACAGATCTGAAGGGGACGTTGCGATGTACGTTCGTTTAATCTGTGCTTTTGCCTTTGCGCTCTTTGCGTCTCTGCGGTGCATTTAAATCTTGTTCTTCTGTTTTCTGTACTTCTTGTTTACCTCAAAAATCAATTAGTCGACTGAAGGATAATCACGCAACTTATCCCGCACAATTTTCTGTATCTCCTTCATCTTCTGCTCGGTTTTCGCCTCAAAGCGCAAAACCAGAATCGGCTGTGTATTCGAAGCCCGTATCAGTGCCCACCCGTCTTCAAAGAGGATGCGGATCCCGTCTACATCAATGGTTTCATATCGCTCCTTAAAATATGCGGCAAGCTCCTGAACAATGGCAAACTTATCCTTTTCAGAGCATTCAGTTCTAATTTCCGGAGTCGACTGATAGCGGGGTAAAACACTTACAAGCTCACTAAAAGGCCGGTCAGCATGTGAGAGGAGCTGGAGCAGACGGCAGGAGGTGAAAAGTCCGTCATCAAATCCAAAGTAGTCATCCATGAAATAGAAATGTCCGCTCATCTCTCCCCCAACGGGGGACTGAACCTCCAGCATCTTTGCCTGTATATTGGGATATCCTGTCTTCCACATGACAGGAGTACCTCCGCACCGGTCGATGGTTTCTATCAGGGCCTGGGAACACTTTACATCAAAAACAACCGGGGCCGGGTCGTTTTTGATAATATCCAGTGTAAAGAGTGACAGCAGCTGGTCTCCCCAAACAATGTTTCCCTGTTCGTCCACTGCCCCTAACCGGTCCCCGTCTCCATCATAGGCCACTCCAACATCAGCACCCGTCTCTCGGACCCGGGCAATCAGGTCAACCAGGTTATGCTCAACCGTTGGATCAGGCAGATGATTGGGAAAGGTACCATCAGGCTCGCAGTAGAGTTCCGTAAGCTCGCATCCAAGATCTTTAAGCAGGCGTGTAGCCAGCGGCCCGGTAGTTCCGTTTCCCGCATCAGCCACAACCTTTAGAGGACGCTTCAGGGTTATGCGTTGGGTGATTGCAGAAAGATAATCATCTACAATGTCACGCACATCACTGCTGCCTTCCCCCACTGCAAAAGCAGCCCCTTCAATAATCTTACATATCTCCTGAATTTCATCTCCGAAAACTGCCTTTTCTCCCCTGCGCATCTTGAAACCATTGTACTCGGGAGGATTATGACTGGCAGTGACCATTATTCCTCCGTCGGCGTGCAGGTGAATTACCCCAAAGTAAAAGGCAGGGGTTGGAAGTTGGCCCACATCAATGACCTGACAGCCCGTGGAGATCAAACCTCCTATAACTGCCTGTTGCAAATCGGGGGAGCTCAGCCGGTTATCACGACCAACAACCACGGTCTTTCCCCCGTGGGTATTCAGGTAGGTTCCAAATCCCCTGCCAATGGCATGAGCCCCTTCCGTGTCTAAGGTTTCTCCCACAATACCCCTGATATCATACTCCCGAAAAATTTCCCTGTTCACGCCTATTCCTTTCCGCCACTCAGGCACATGGTTACTGGTTCTCCAATTAGTAAGTTAACGCTTCAAAGTATGAACGCAATCCCTGGTAGAGGGCTTGAGCTTCCTTCCAAGCCCCGTCTTCATCATCCCGCGGCAACTGCTTACAGTGTCTCCGGTCAAGGTTGATCACCACTGCCGGCATGCTGGTGTGCACAAGAACAAAATCCGTACTCTCCCTTAAGCTCACCTGTTTACAGGAAAGCTCAGCCTCCAGTACCTGCTTGATAGAACGGGCCATGAGCTTTCCCTTGTAGCTGCTGAAATAGTGGCCTATATATGAATCCTTGCTGTGATCTATGGAAACGAAAATGTGGGCATTCACCTCTCCGGCTTTCATTACCTTGGTTAGCAGATCGAAACTGACATCTTTTTCCCTGGTGAGAAAAACCTGTGCACCTGCAAGTTTAAGCATTTCTTTCAAGTACAGGGCTGTCTGGAGATTGGCCTCGGCCCTCTCAGTGTCACGGGAGGAGTTGGAACCTGCTTCCTCATGTTCGGACCGGGGATCGAGCACAATCACTTTATCCCACCAGAATCCATCGGCAACTGCTTGTAAAACCAGGGTTTCACGCAGGACCGATCCTGCAGGAACAGCAAAAGAACCCTTTAAGGCCCGGTAACCATCTTTCCAAATGGTAAATGGAACCGGTTCTTCTACATCCGGTTGATAAAAACAATACCCCAGATGATCTGTTACACAACATCGCTCATCTCCGCACAGGAACTCAGCTCCTTCCAGGGGATCACCCTGTGCATCAGAGAGGAACACCTCAACTATCTTTCTTTCCGGTTCAGCGAAAGTAACGGTACAGGAACTCGAGAGACCTTCACAGATTGCACGTACTTCTGCCGGGCCGGTTTGGTTGGCTGAAATAAGATGGGTACGTGCAATCCCCTCTTCGGTTACAACTTCAGACTCCACCATTTTTCCCGCGGAGGTGGAAAAGCTCACTCTGGTACCATCGGCAACGGGATTGTAGTTTTCGTCCAGAACGGTTGCCGTTACCCTGGTTCTGGAAAGACCATCAGCTGAAATAGTCGAAAACGAGGGAGAAAGTTCCATGATCGCAGGGGGAAGCGCCACCTTAAAAACTGCATGTGCGGGATGTGCGCTGTTCCCTCCCCTGTTCTGCACCTCCAGGCGGAGCACGTGTTCCCTGTTGGTGAGAAGCTGCGCCGGGACATAGCTGACCCGTCCGGTTGTATAATCATAGATATGATTTACACTTACGCCATCAAGGTAGAGCTTGATGGTAGCAGGGTCAATACCCCTGCCATGCTCATCATCCCTTACAAATCCAGTCACTGCAGGCTGGGCCTGGGTTAGTATAACATCGTCTGGTTCCAGGGAGACAACCTGTGGAACGCCCCGCCCAAAGTAATCGAGAATACCCAGAAAGTATGCCTCCGCTTCCAACTTCAAAAAACCATGAAGGCTGAGCCTTCTTTCATTTTCTCTGTGTGTAAGGTAGGATGCCTCACCCAGGACTGCCGTTCCCTTCGTTTGCCTCAAAACACTATAGTTCCCCGGAAGTACCTGGGCCTTTTCAATGGAAAAGGCGGTTTTTATTCTATCCATGATAAACTCTGCCAGTTCCGGGGAGGAAGCGGGATCGGCAAGTTTGTAATAGACCTCAAGATTATTCTTTTTCGGGTCATGTACGTTGGAGTTGTGGTGAATACTGATAAAGGCATCCTGATCAACATCGTTACTTACCTTACTTCGCGCCAGCAGGTCATCACGTAACTTTGTCTGTGCAGGAGACGCTACGGTGGCATCGGCCGTTCTTGTCATGAGGGGACGGGCTCCTGCGCTCTCAAGAAGTCCCCACAGATAGAGAGCAACTCCAAGGTTAACCTCCGACTCCTTAAGGCCCATCTTCCCTATGGCCCCTCCGTACTTTCCCCCATGACCCGGGTCAATTACAATAACCCGCTCCTTCAACGGAGAGGTATCAAGATGATCGAGCTGGAAAGAGGAGGTAGGCAGTGGAGGCATGGAAGCACAACCGGTGATGATAAATGAAAAAATAACTGCCAGGAATGGGATATAAAATACCAGACGCTGGGTGCGGGATGGAGGATACTGATTATTCACTTTTTTTCTTAGCTATCCTTTGCGTCCAGGTTAGAAATTATAGGATAAATAGAATGCATCCTTGTGGTTAACCCCTTTTGTAATTTATTATATAGTACAAGAGTGCATAACACAAACACAAAAAACCTTCTTTCACCTATTGCAATTCATTTTAAGTGTTGCTCGAGCTTATACATTTTTCCTGACGAAATATGTCATAATTTTCTCATAAAATACTCATATCCTCAAATAATACCCTGGAATGATGATTGCCCAGATTCTGATTACGGTTCGACTGGGCTTCCGTAGTCCTCTTTGAGGCCTAACTGTAAAAAGGCCTTACCGGGCAGGCCTGCATAAAAATACCTTATCGGCCTTCCTCTCTAGCGCCTGTTTTTTCTTGATTCACAACTCTCATTTTTTTAAGAACGGTAACCCCGGCCCATAAGCATGTCTTGTGATGGATTTAGAATTGACACACAATTGTACTTTCCCTATACTTACCTCATCAGAAAAACAGGTTCTTATCAATTTATCAATCACAAAAATATGAATACAAGAACTATAGATAATATAGTGTTAATATTGATATTAGTAGTTTGTTATTCATGCAGTACGGATGAAGAACCTTTTCCCCCAATTGATACAGACGATACGGAAACTGAACTGTACTATTATAGTAATCGGAACGGGGTAAATAATATCTATAAATCTGATTTACAGCATAACGAAACCCCGATAATTATTGATAACCAACACCACGATTGGTGGGTGAGAGTATCTCCAAATAAGTTGAAAATATTATGGTATAAATCGCCACTCAATGTTCCTTCGAATCAAGAATATAATAATTATGAAGAAGCAGAATTATGGATGGCGGATATTGATGGAACAAATCCTCAAAAAATAATAGATTTAGCTGACTACAACTGGACAGCTCAAGGGGTTGCAGATTGGTCTCCAGATGGGACTGAATTGGTTATGGCAGTCACAGATTCTAGTGGGCATTGGCATATTTACATAACACAATCAGATGGAACAAACCCTCAAAGAATCAGCCAAAGAAATAGTCTCTACGCAGACCCCAGTTGGTCTCCAGACGGACAAAAAATAGTTTATACAGCATTTCCTGAAGAATATATTGGAGTAAATTTGTTCAAACTAGAAATCCATGTCATGAACAGGAATGGAACAAATGAACTACAGTTAACTGATGATGATTTTAGAGACCATGACCCATATTGGTCTCCTGATGGAAAAGAAATTGCTTTCGAGAGTCAATGGGATTTCCTGCATTGCTTTATCGGCAAATGGTCTCTTAGAAAGTATACTTTCGATACACAAATAACAACAGATTTGGTAAAAGATGACTATGCTAATGGAGTACCAAGATGGACAAAGGACTCAGAAACAATATATTTTGCACGAACCGAATGTGCCGAATATACCCGATTGATGAGAATAAAAAGGATGGCAATAATATGGAAATAATCCTAAGTAGTGATTCATTCCCCTATCATGATTGTGATGTAACTGAGTAGAAGAAAAATACTGTGTCTAACAAAGTGCAGAACGGTACTAGTTACCATTCGGTCGTTTCCAAACAGTAAATAAATATAACAAAACCAACGCACGTGCACTTTCACCCTGCTGCTAAAAGGAGAACAGATGACT
>CAVVWZ010000026.1:0-21820 GCA_963752035.1 uncultured delta proteobacterium
TGTTATGCCTCAGGATAGATTATTGAAAGGCAATACACAAGGTGATGGGTGGTGTAAAGGAAGATTCCAAGACCTATGTGCTGGGGACCAGCTTGAACAATGTACCCCTCACCACGACTTCAGAATTTACCCTGGATCCTGAAAAAATGGTGCTCTATGGATTTCACGAGATGGGCACCCAAAAGCTGACTCATATTAAGGCAAATCCCAAGGTCAGCCTCAACTGGCATGTGGAGTTTGAGACTTTTACCGACTTCCTCTGTGTACAGGTCATTGGTCATGCAGAGCTGATAGAAGGTGACAACAAGGAATTTGAAAAAATTATGATTGATTTTCTTCCCTATGAGGGTGGAGCACGGGTGCCGGAGGATGCTACTCCTGAACAGCGGGACGAAAAACTTAAACAATTCAGGGCCAGCCTCATGAAGGGCTTTGTTATTAGCAAAATAACCATTGATCAGATTACTATTGCAACTATGGATTTTGTCAAAGATGGCTTTAGACGTTACCAGCGCTGGACACGACAATAAGTATATAAATTCAGAACATTCACCATCTGTCGTCTGACTTCTCTTTTCTTAATCTTCGGGATCCTAGGCATTTGAGTATTTTAATTGTTTCTAAAGGGAGAACAGTATGAAAACAGTTGTGATTACAGGCAGCAGCAAGGGCATAGGTCTTGGCTTGGCCACGGAATTTCTCAAAAGAGAATTTTCAGTTGTACTGAGTGGACGTAATGAAAAGAATTTACAGAGTGCGGTGGATTCTCTCCGGGAAACCTATGGGCAGGATAAGGTTGCTGGACAGCCATGTGATGTAACGGATGTTAAACAGGTAGCAGCACTGTGGGATGCTGCCAAAAAGTTGTACGGCAGGGTGGACATTTGGATTAACAATGCAGGGATTACCAATCCCACCAGACTGTTCTGGGAAGTTGATCCATCGGACATTAATAGTGTAATCAATACCAATATAACCGGTGTCATTTATGGTACTCAGGTTGCCTTGAAGGGGATGATTGAGCAGGGGGGAGGCCAGATTTATAATATGGAAGGATTTGGCAGTGGAGATATGATGCGAGTGGGGATGACTCTGTATGGTACTACAAAAAGGGCTACCCGTTACTTTACTGAGTCTCTTGTTGAGGAGGCAAAAGAATTTACCTGTACAGATTTGCACCCTCGGCCCGGGGATGGTAGTTACGGATTTTATGCTGGATGACTTGAAGCAGTTGCCTGAAGACAAGCGGGAAGAGACAAAAATAGTGTATAATATGCTCGCTGATAAGGTTGAAACGGTCACCCCGTTTCTGGTAGAAGAGATTCTTAAAAATGATAAGACAGGAGCAAAAATTGATTGGTTAACTATGGAAAAGGCAAATGCCAGATTTGAAGATGAGCACTATTTAAACAGGGATTTGCTGAGCGAATTTGGCATTTGATATATAATTTCAGTCCGGCCACCAGCCTTTTTTCAAACCATCTGAAGGACTATTCCCCCACACTCAGCCTCACTCCTTTGGCACGACTGTTCTCCTCTTGAGGCAGGAATTTTTGCATGTAGGCAAGAGGATCTTTTGGCAATTCGTTGACTCGGTCAAGTATGGTACCATCCGTACCTACAATAATATGACAGGGTACCCCAATAATTTTGAAGAGTTTGGTTGCCACTCCCTTTTCATCCAGCAGAATTTTGGAGGGGATTTTATACTTTTTTTGAATCTTTCTGATTCTTTTAATTGATTCATTAATGCCCACATCAACTGCAAGAACCTCGTAGGGTGTGTTCTGCAATGCCTGGTAAAGTTTCCGGACTTTTGGCATTTCCATTAGACAGTGGGGACACCAGGTTGCCCAGAACACAAGGTGTACGATCTTTTTTCCCCGGTAGTCCTTCAATGAAACCTCTTCTCCATCAATCGTCTTAAGGGTAAAATCAAAGGTTTCTGAATCACACTCCTTTGCCTCAACCTGACCCGGAAAGGAATGGGAATCAGTAAAGAGCATAAAGTAAAACAGAAGAGAAAAAATAAAAAAAAGTAATCTTGCACTCTGGGATGTCTGTTCATAACACGTATCGGACCTGTAAAGGTTAATTGTTTATAGGCTGAAAATTTAAACATAGTTAATGCATAGCATAAAATTATAAATTATTCAAAACAAGAAAGGTTTTTGCACTGGAGATTTGCCTTTTACCGGATAAAGGCCTGCCATGCATCACTTTGTTCATTTGTGAGAAAAATCAGTCGGTAGTGAGTTCCTCTTCAGCAATTGAGCGTGCTTCTTCTAAAATAGCTGTTTCAGGAAGGTGGTTGAGTGCATGTATTGCAGATGTGAGCTGTGCTGTGTTTCGTATTCCGCAGAGGGCAGTGCTAAGTTCACTGAATTGCAAAACGTAACCGAGGGCCAATTCTAAACCTGAGTGGTTATTCTCTTCAAGGAGTTTTTTGATTCTTTCCATGGCTTTATATTTTGGCGTTCTGTCCTCATGTTTCCACCATGGTGCCCAGGATCGTGCATCAACAGGATCAAAGGTTCTGCCGGGTGTAACCCTGCCGGTTAAAATACCTTTATCAAGTGTTCCCCAACTCATAAATCCCATCTTTTGTTCTTTCAGCGTGGAACGCAGGCTTTCAAATGGTAACGGGTTGAATAGATTGCATTCAGCCTGAAGGGCATCTATCCTGTCTATTTCAACTGCCTTTTTAATTTCATCATCGGATGTGTTGCAGAGCCCAATTGCCCTGATTTTTCCATCATCTTTTGCCCGGGACAGGTATTCCATCGGTTTTCTGATATCAATGTTTCTGTCCGGCCAGTGTATCATATAGAGGTCAACGTATTCAGTGCGAAGATCTTTCAAAGAACGCTCAAGCATGTTCTGAAGAGTTTTTGGATTGTTATCTATGTGTATCCTTTTCCTGTCGTCCCAGGTAATACCTCCCTTTGAGACGATAAATAGTTTATCGCGTATTCCAGAAAAGGCCTTTCCAATCATTTGTTCCGATTTTCTGAAACCGTAGACGGGAGCTGTATCATATATATTTATACCACTTTCAACACTGGAACGTATCAGTGCCAGGGACTCTTCATCACTGATAGGCCCGAAGCCATAGCCACCACCATCACCACTGATGGAGGCACCACCAAAACCAATTTTTGAGACCTTAAAATTAAGTGTGCCGAAGGAGCGTTGAGAAATCATAACTGGAAAATAGGTACCTCAGAGCAACTGGTTAAAGCACAAATAACAGTAAAATGAAGGGGCAATTGAGTCAAGAGAGTAGGGTAACTCTAGCATGTAGTTTTACACAAGTAAAGTACTGTCTGTTCAAATAAAATGAGGAGTTTTTAGGCCAAATGAGATTTTATGCAAATTAATATATTTTCTATAGAAAAATATTTGTAATAATTTCAAAGACAGTATATAGTAGTAGAGGAAGTAATGTAATACTATTTAGTGCCTGCTGTTACTTTTATCAGTTGGCTGCTGAGTATGCTGGACTCAAAAAGTTATTCTAGTGGTTAAAATTTAATTATTTACATTAAGGGGAGAGAAGTGATGGAAGATACTATTTCAAAAGATGAAAAAAGTACTTCTCAGAGTTCTGATAATGTTCAGGAAAATGAAAAAAAGAAAGCCGTTAACTGGATTAACGACTTTAAAAGTAACACCCTGACGAGGATACAAAAGTTTGAAACACAATTGTCATCTGTTACCAAAGAGCGTAATAAGATTTCCAGGGATTTTGAAAAAGCAAATGCCCAGTTGAAAGAGCTGCGGGAAGCACGGAAAAACTTAACCCAGGAATCAAACAGTTTAAGAACATCGCTGGATCGTATTCAAAGTGAGTTTAAATATACTGAGGAAGAAAAAACAGATGCCCTGGATAGGATTCACTCCCTTGAGGATAAAATTACGTCCCTTGAAGAACATAAGAGGAGTTTGGAATCAGATTTAAAAAATAACCAAGGAGGGGTTTTCATCAAGCAAGGAATCTCAGGAGGAGTTGAGGGGCAAAATCAGGCTTTTAGAGGATAAAATTGATTGGAACGAAAAATTTCACCAGGAGGATTTGATTAAAATTAAGGAGCTCCAATCTAAGCTTGAAGAAGTTACCCGCGCCAAGGAATCATTTGAAAATGAAGTAGCAAAAAACAGAAAGCGCATCGAAGATAGTGAACTTAAAAATATGGACCGGGCCGATAAAATAAAGGTTCTGGAAGAAAAAATCATCTCCTATGAAATAATAAAAAAGGATCTCTCAAGAACCAAAAAGGATTACTCTGACGCGCTTGAGAAGATTGGAACTTTGGAAAGTCAGCTCCAGACAACTAATTCTTTAAAAGAGGCTTTAGAAACGGATATGAAAAGCCTCATGCATGATTTGGATTGTGAGAAAAATTTTTCTGAGGAATACAAGAGAAGAATATCTGATTTGGAAACAGATCTTGTGAGTTTTGAAGATATAAAGTCACAGCTTGCTGAAGAAAAAGAAGTGAAGGAGGATGCCCAAAAGAGGATTGCCCTGTTGGAAAATGAGCTTGATTCTGAAAAGGCTCTGAAAGAATCTATCCAATCGGAGTTGGAATCCGCCCTGATATCCATTGAAACCCTTAAAAATGAGAAGGATCAGATGTCAGTTATTTATAAAGAAGTGAAAGAAAAAAATATTGTCATTGAGGAAATGAGGGGTGAATTGGATTCTATGGAGGGTGAAAGGACAGAGGCATTGGAAAAAATTCATGAACTCAATGACCAACTGGATAGTGCCCTCCTTCTTAAGGAACAAGTTGAGAATGAACTGCAACAGCTGAAGGAAGCTATGGACACCATAACTGGAGCACTTTCCGCAACAGATGGTGAGTCACTCCCTAATTTTGAACTTACGGAAGAATGAACAGGGTCAGGTTCCTGAACGTTATACATTTACGAGGGAAGTGGCATGGAAAAGAAAAAGCCTCGTGGTAAGCAAAAAGCAGCTGATGAAAAGGTAAAAACAGAAAAATCCTTAAAGAATAATATAGAGCCCATAATTGAGAAGGTCATGGATCACAAAAATAAAGAGAGCATGCAGAGTATGGAAATAACAGAAGTGAAGAGGGATGTAAAAGCACCAGGAAAAGATGAATCAAATGTTCCTTCACCTGAGACTGTCGAAGTAAAGCATGATATGCAACCAGCCATTCATGATGATACTGCTGTGGAACAGGCTCCTGCAGTCATTGCATGCAGTGAAGCTGTTGATATCCATGAGAAGGAGGGAACGGATTCCAGGCAATCCATGGAACCATCAGAGTTTTCCTCTGCTTCTGCGACGATTCAAATGCTCAGTCATTCTAATGAAAAACTGAGAATAGAGGCTATTGAGTCATTGTTAAGAATAGCAGATAAATCAATTAGTTATGCCTTCGTAAGTGCTATGAAAGATGAAAGTTTTAGAGTCCGTCTTGGGGCATTACGGGGTCTGTATAAGTTTGCTGGAGATCTGGCTACTGAATATCTCATCAAGGCTTTAAACGACATCCACCCTGATGTGAGGCGAAGATCTCTGATTTATCTCGGGTGGATGAGGAAAAAGGAATTAATTCCCTATGTTACCAGCGCCCTTGCTGATGACTCTTCACGCGTAAGAAGGGTCGCCACCTATGCATTAAGTGATATAAAGGATCCCTCAGCAGTTCCATACCTCATGAAGGCTTTGGATGACGGGGATCAGGAAGTTGTAAAAGGGGCTATCGCTGCCTTACAGCGGATAACTGGAGAATCATTTAGTTCTGAGCAGCAGGAACAAGAGGCTGCTCAAAAGGAAGTTGTTGAACACTATAAGGAGTGGTGGGTAAAGCAAAACAAATAATTAATTCCAGCCAATTTCGAACATCTCAACAGCCCCTCGGGCCCTATCTTTTATCCCTGATTTTTTCTCAAATATCTATTGCTACAGAAGCCAGAAAAACCCCAAATAATAGTGGCTATTTGATCTGCATGGTTAATGCACTGCAATGACTTTTTTGAGTGCATGAAAAGCCCATTTCTACCCTCTTATTTCTTCCGAAAAGGCATTTCCCCACCCATGGCACGGCTTTCATTAAGGTAGACAATTGAGGCATATTTTTGAAGTATGGTTCCTTGTTACTCCAGTCAAACCTTCACATAAAAAAATTTACTGATTTTCTTAAGTTTTTATAAATATTGCCGAAGAGATATTAAAATTACATCTTATTGATTAATTTTGGTAATTGAAAACTAATTATCACAGGTTGTATAGGAGGGTATAGTGGGAAAAATACTTACTACCAAAGAGTTGGCCGAATATTTAAAATTGACGGAAGTGACAATTTACAAATATGCCAACGAAGGCAAAATACCAGGATTTAAAATTGGAAGCAGATGGAGATTTGACAAGGACAAGATTGATGATCTCTTGAATAATGAGAATGGTGATATGGTGCAGGAGCACTAATTTTGCCTGCAGTTAACGGTAATCGTACTATTTGACCCTCCAAATTATTTTGACAGAGACATCTATGAGCGCAAAGCAGATAGAAGAAATTATCAGTAAGGTTAAAAAGCTACCAACCCTTCCCATGGTGGCAAATAAGGTGAACAACCTTATACAAGACCCTACGTGTACCGCAATTCAATTGGCTGAGGTGATTAATAAGGATCAGAGTCTCACAACGCGAGTCTTGAGACTGGTTAACTCCGCATTCTATTCACTGTCTGCTGAGGTAACTAATGTAAGGCATGGCATTGCATTACTCGGGTTTAAGACTATATCACAAATGGTTCTTAGTATATGTGTATTTGACGTGTTTAAAGGAAAATATGCCGACGATTTTGACAGACAAGGATTCTGGAAGCATTCAATAGGTTGTGCGGTACTAAGTAAGCTGATTGCAGAAAAATGCAATTATACTAAAGAGGACGACTGTTTTACGGGAGGACTCCTGCATGATATCGGTAAAGTTGTACTTGATCAGTATCTCCATGATGAGATGTTAGCGGTATTACAAAAAACCCGTGAAAAAGATCTTTCATTTATTGATGCGGAACAGGAAGTTATGGGATTAAATCATACTGATATTGGTGGCCAGGTAATGAACAACTGGAATATACCGCTTCCTGTCACTGTTGCTGTGAAACATCACCATCAAAAAGTCGAAGAACGTAATGGATCTGAGTTTTCACAGGATCTCATTGTTGACATTGTGCGGTTATCTGATGTGATATGCAAGCAGGAACATGTAGGGTATACCGGTGACACAGTCGAGGTTGAAGTCACTGAAGAATTGTGGGAACGGCTTCCAATCGATGGAAAGTATGTTGAGGAGCTTGTTGGCATAAGTAGCGAAGAGATTGAAAAGGCTGCTCTACTGATTGACCTGACATGAGCAAACTGACTATAGGGGTGCTTTTAGACAATACTACAATAAAAGTAAGTAAAATTAAAACGCGGTAGGCTATGAAACTTGAACTTGAAGAAGAATTAAAACAGCGGAATAAAGAACTTTTAATCCTTAATACGGTAGTATCCTCCCTTAACCAGTATTTAAATCTGGGTGAGCTGTTAGAGGGTTCCCTTGAAAAAGTTTTAGAAATTATGAGCATCGAATCAGGGGCGATGCTTCTCTTAAATGAAGGTCAGACCCAGTTTGAGCTCGAAGTGACAAAGGGTTTTTCGCCGGAATTTGTCTCGAAGATATCTATAATAGATGCAAATGAAGGTACAGTGGGTCAAACCATATGTGCGGGTAATCATCTCCTGTTATGGGAGGGAGACGATTCACGGCTTGCTTCCAATGATTGGCTGACTGATGAGCATTTAAACAGTTTATGTTTTTTGCCCATTAAGACCAAGCAGAAGGTGTATGGCATGATGTTGTGCGGTCATCGATATTCACGTTTCTTTTCGACCCGGAATATGAACATCCTTGAAAATATTGGACAGCAGATAGCCCTTTTGGTGGAAAATGCACTGCTCTATAAAGAGGTTAAAGATTCTGAAAGGCGATACCAGACTCTCATTGAATCAGTCGATGTCGGAATACTTTCCTTTGATAAAGAGGGGAAAATATTTCAGTGTAACAAAAAAGCTGAACAGCTGTTCGACCTGTCAAATGGAGAATCCCTCGGGCGTTCTTTTAAAGATTTAATGTCGGAAAAGCATGCCCACCTGATCGATGAGATAGTGCATCAACTATTCTACATCATCGGGTAATGACAACGGGACTGATCAGACAATTCTTGAGTGTCGCAAGACCAACAATGATCAGGAAATACCCCTTGAGGTTTCATACACAATCTGGGGAGAAAGAGGAAAGCCTACCATAACGGCAACAGTTAAGGACATGCGGCCCTACTGATGAACAAGGGTGAAAATGGGTGTGTGTCTGGTGGACCAATCTTAAAGGACTTGCTGCTGTTTTAAAAAATCCTGACACTTTTCAAGACTTCTTTCCAGGTCCTCAACCCTGTGAGGTTCTATGGTGTAGATGGGAGTAACCCCGTACTGTTTGATAAGCTTAAAGAATAAAGGAAAGTCAATCTCTCCGTCCCCAAGTGGTAAATGATCATCGGCATGTTTGTTGTTATCATGTAGATGCACTTCCTTGATGAATGATCCAAGAGAAATAAACCAATCTTCCATAGAAACGCTTGAAAAGAGATGAAAATGCCCCGTATCAAAACAAAAGTTGAAAAAAGGGGAGTTGACGGTAGAAATTAATTTGTATAAACTTGAGGGCTCCTCTTCGAAAATATTTTCAATCGCAAGGGGAATGTCCAGGTGTTCGGCCTTTCTCAGTAGTCCCTTCCAGGTTACCAGGCTATTTTCCAGCCAAAGATCAACATTGTTATCAAAAAACCATTTATTATAGCCGGGATGGCAAACGATGAGTCTGGGGTTTAATAGAGAACCCACCTCAAGCGTTTGATCCAACCGTTCGAGAGTTGCTTTCTTGATTTTTGTGTCTACCCCCCCGGGGCTGAGATCCATAAAAGGTGCATGGATGGTAGTCTTAAGGCCCCGTTTGTGTAGAGCACGGTGAATGTTACGCAAATCAGCTTCATGATAACTGTCAAGGGCCTCACCATTGAAGTAAATCTCCGGATTTAAAGCCTTTTCAAGGATGAATTCCAGGTTGTCTGAAAGCATTCTGAAGGGAACATTAACATGAATAACGTGTCGCATCGTCATGAAAAAAACTCCTAATTATAATAGGTTGGTGTTACTGCTAACAAGTTGGGAGATATTTGTCAATAGTAAATCTTGTATATGCAGAGAGGGTAAAAGGGTAATGAAATATATTGACAATTGCACGTTTTTAAGGTAGTTTTCCCAACTGCGGTTTAATGGATTTTCAATTCTGATTTTCCCGTAAACCAGCTGAGTGTAAAGGTGTTTATTAATCAGATTCACTACTAATTACAAGAAGGAGACGTTAAAATGCAGAAGAAGTATTTGTTGTTCGCACCGGGCCCCAGTCCTGTCCCTCCCAGTGCTTTGCTGGCAATGGCAGAGCCTATTATCCATCACAGGGCTCCCGCTTATGTTAAAGTCCTGGAAGAGGTGAGAGAAGGATTAAAGTACCTTTTCCAGACAAAAAATGAGGTGTTAATCTTTGCAAGTTCAGGAACGGGTGCAATGGAAGCTGCTGTTACTAACACCCTCTGTGCGGAAGACAAGGCACTGGTCATTCAAAGTGGTAAATTCGGTGAACGGTGGGGACAAATTTGTACTGCCTACGGTGTTCACGCAAAGATAATCCATGTTGAATGGGGTAAAGCAGTTGATCCTGAGCTGATTAAAAAGGCTTTAGAGGTTGAGCCCTCCATAAAGGCAGTATTTATGCAGGCCAGTGAAACCTCTACAGGCGTCATGCATCCCGTTAAAGAGATTGCCGATATTGTTAAAGGCTATGACAATACCATACTTGTAGTTGATGCAATAACCGGTATTGGTGTATTTGATCTGCCGGTTGATGAATGGGGCCTTGACATTGTAGTAGGCGGATCACAAAAGGCCTTAATGCTGCCACCGGGGCTTGCATTTGCCTCTGTAAGTGATAAGGCGCTTAAATTAGTTGAAACCTCAACATTACCGAAGTATTACTTTAATATTAAAAAAGAGTTGAAAAGCATAAAAAATAATCAGAATGCCTATACACCGGCTGTTTCTCTCATTGTCGGCTTGAGAGAAATACTGCGTCAGATTAAGGATGAGGGGTTAGAGAATGTGTTTGCCCGGACTGATCGTATTGCCCGTGCAACCAGAGCTGCAATGAAAGCCCTCGGGCTGAAGCTTTTTGCCCCGGATTCCCCCAGTAATGCCCTTACTGCGGTGATAGCACCGGATGGTATTGATGGGCAGCAGGTAGTCAAGATTTTACGTGAGAAACACAACATCACCATTGCGGGTGGCCAGGATCAGGCTAAAGGTAAGATTTTTCGAGTGGCTCATTTTGGCTACATGGATACCTATGACATAGTCACGGTGGTTGCTGCAGTGGAAATGGTACTTAAAGAACTGGGACATCCGCTTGAACTTGGGAAGGGCGTTCAGGCAGCATTAGAAGTTCTCGGTTAACATCTTGGAGGACAAGTGCAATGAAAATATTGGTAAGTGATAAATTATCATCTAAAGGAGTAGCTGTATTTGAGAACGCCGACGGTATTTCGGTTGACGTTAAAACAGGCCTTGCTCCGGATGAGTTGAAATCGATAATCGGTGAGTACGATGGCCTGGTTATACGAAGTGCTACAAAAGTAACTTCTGAAATTATTGAAGCTGCTGATAAGCTTAAGGTAGTTGGCCGGGCTGGTAGCGGCTTAGACAATGTTGATCTACCCACAGCCAGCAAGAAAGGTATTGTGGTAATGAACACCCCGGGAGGGAATACTATTACTACCGCCGAGCATGCTCTTTCCATGATGCTTGCTCTTTCCCGTAAAATTCCCCAGGCAACTGCTTCAATGAAAAGCGGAAAGTGGGATAAAAAGAAATTTATGGGATCGGAGATTTGCAACAAAACTCTGGGCATTGTCGGGATAGGCCTTGTAGGAAGTGTGGTGGCGGACAGGGCAAACGGTCTCAAGATGAATGTTATAGCTTTTGATCCATATCTCTCACCGGAACGGGCAGAACAGTTAGGAGTTCAACTGGTGAGTATGGATGAGTTGTTACAACGTGCGGATTACATTACCATCCATGTTCCGAAAACAAATGATACCCTCAACCTTATTGATAAAGAGTGCTTTTGAAAAATGAAAGAGGGTGTTCTGTTAATAAATTGTGCGCGTGGTGGCATTGTCAACGAAAAGGACTTGTATGATGCCATTCAGTCAAAAAAGGTTGCAGGAGCAGCCCTTGATGTTTTCGATAAGGAACCACCGGATACGGATAACCCTTTGCTTGGCTGTGATGAAGTGATTTGTACTCCCCATTTAGGGGCATCTACAGAAGAAGCCCAGGAAAAGGTGGCAGTTGCCGTTGCGGAACAGATGGTTGATTACCTGCTCAATGGCACTATCAGGAATGCAGCGAATGTTCCCTCGGTTGATAGCGACGTGCTGGCAATTCTGAAGCCCTACCTCAATCTTGCTGAACGATTGGGAAATTTCCAGGGACAGGTTGTTGATGGTGGCCTGGAAGAGGTGTCAATCGAGTATAGTGGTGAAATAGCAAAGCTTAAAACCGAACCTATAACTGTTTCCCTGCTAAAAGGGCTGCTCTTTCCTATCTTGCAGGAAGATGTGAACTATGTAAATGCCCCGATTATAGCAAAAGACAGGGGTATTAAGGTGATAGAATCAATTACCAGTGAATCTGAGGATTTTATTAGCCTCATTAATATCCGGGTTAAAACCAGCACAGGAGAATACTCGGTCGCAGGAACAATTTTTGGAAAAAGTGATCCCTGGATTGTGCAGGTTGATCAGTTTAAAATTGAAGCGACACCGGATAAATATATGCTTCTTTTTCATACTCAGGACCGTCCCGGGGTGATCGGTAACATAGGGACAAGTCTGGCAAAACATGGTATCAATATTTCACGCATGCAATTTGGCAGAGAAAAAGTCGAAGGTAAATCATTGCTCTTGCTCAGTACAGACGATCCTGTTTCGCCTGATGTTATTACAGAGATGAAAGAGTTGCCGAATGTTATTTCAATGAACTCTATTAAGATACTCTGCTAAATCTTCCTTCCGACTTGCCCCTCTTCCCTGCGGTTAGAGGATTGATGGCGCAAAATAAGATCAGAAATATTTATCTTCGTTAGTATCAAAGTGATACATAAAAATTACGAACAATAAGGTTCATCACGGCTGAAGAGCCCGTTCATATTGGGAGCATACACTACATGGCAAATGTTATTCTTGTTGGTACACAGTGGGGAGATGAAGGTAAGGGGAAGCTTGTTGACATTCTAACAGAGTTTGCCCATGTGATTGTAAGGTTTCAGGGAGGGAGTAATGCGGGGCACACCGTTGTGATCGGAGAAAATCAGTTTATCTTTCATCAGCTTCCCTCAGGAATTTTGCATGAGCATAAGCTTTGTGTTATTGGCAGTGGTGTTGTTCTCGATCCCACCCCTCTCGTTGAAGAGATTGCAGAAGTAAAATCGAACGGTTTTTTTAAGAACGATGATACACTTGTTATTAGTGAAGAAGCTCAAATTGTTATGCCTTATCATAAAAGAATTGATATTGCCCGGGAGAAGAAACGGGGTTCGAACAAAATTGGCACGACTGGCAGGGGCATTGGCCCGGCATACGAAGATAAAACAGCACGTACAGGAATTCGCCTGATCGACCTGGTTGAAGAAGAAACCTTACGCTCAAAACTGCAGTCCGTATTGGATGAAAAAAATTTCATTCTGCAAAACTATCTTAACGAAGAGCCATTTGAATTTCAGCAATTGTATGATGAGTACAGGGCGCTCGGTGATAAATTGAGCTGTTATATTGCAAACACATCACTTAGAGTAAACCAGAAAATTGATGAAGGAAAAGATGTGTTGTTTGAGGGTGCTCAGGGTGGACTCCTGGATGTGGATCATGGTACCTATCCTTATGTTACCTCATCCAATACAGTCTCCGGCTCTGCCTGTGTCGGTTCTGGTGTCGGGCCGAATAAAATACACAGGATTTTAGGTGTTACGAAAGCTTACACCACAAGAGTTGGCAGCGGTCCCTTCCCAACGGAATTGCAGGATGATATGGGTGAACTTTTAAGAAAAAACGGGGGGGAGTTCGGGGCAACCACTGGACGGCCCAGGAGGTGTGGCTGGTTTGATGCGGTTGTTGTTAAACATTCGTTACGCCTTAGCGGTTTGACGGACTTGGCCATAACCAAGCTTGATGTTTTAGGGGGATTGAAAAAGATTAAACTCTGTACAGCATACAAGTACAGAGGAAAAACAATTAATGAATTTCCATCCAGTTCACTGATGCAACAGGAGTGTGAACCCGTTTATGAAGAAGTAAAGGGATGGGATGAGGATATTAGTATGGTAAAAGATGTGAGTGATTTACCCAAGAATGCTTATCGTTATATAAAATTGATTGAGCAGCTTGTTGGAGTAGATGCCTGCATGATTTCACTTGGTAATGAGCGTAGTCAGACGATGATGTTAAACAACCCTTTTCATGACATGCCATAAGACATCCGCCATGTATACCCTGTTTATCTCAAGGTAACATTACTTCCCTCCATAACGGTACCCCTGCTGTGATGGGATGTAGGCAGGTTTATCAGTTGAATACTGCCTATACCTTTGGGGCTTGAGGCTTGTGTCAACCGTATAATCTTTATAGGTAAGTAAGGTAATCTCAATACCCTTTTCCTTAAGCTTTCCCCTGACGGTCAATTCACCCTCTTCCGCTGTGAGACCCATGCAGGAGATTCTGGGCATAAATATCGGTATAATCTTGTAAAATTGTCTTCATAAGCACGAATTGTTCTGTCATTCTCTTCAAGAGTTATATACCACGTTTCAAAATCATCCCTGCCAAAATAGCTGACCGGTGCTGAAAGTTCGATTTCCTTTCCATGATACAAGTCGTACCGCTCTGTGATGTCTTCGATGCTCGTTGAGAAAACAACGTGTTTTCTTTTGAACGGTTTTTTGTTTTCCAGATAGGTATCCATGTCTGTCTTTACGATTTGCATGCATCCGGAAGCAAATGCAAGGATTATGACTATGGTTAAGGATCGCAGTGCAGCATCAAAGGTGATCGTCATTGATAGATCTCCACAATTGAAAAAAAATACTTGATTAGCTGAATTGCATGAAAAACATATGATACTATAACAAAAATTATAGGGTATGTAAATGGCACTCTTTTGACATGCAAAGTGGATTGTTGATTATTGGAGAACGGTTCACTCCCTGTGTTAGACGATGATAATAGATATTTGTTTGTAAATTGGATAAATAATTGTTATAAGAATGTTGATACATATCTTCGGGGGTGTAATCTAATCCAACAATGAAGAGAAGGAGAATAAAGTGAAGAAATTTATGGTTTTATTTGGAGGGGTTTTCTACCTTGTATTGACTACCATAACCTTTACTATGGCAACTGATCAAAAACAGGGTGAAGTAATAAAAGAGCCAAAGAAGAATAAAGCTGCTACCAGTTCAAGTGACTGGATAACAGAAGGGAGCCAGGCGTATCGTGCTCAAAAATATGATGATGCACTCACTATTTATAAAAAGGCAGTTGAAAAGGACCCACAATCAGTTGATGCGCATTATAATCTTGCCCTTACCTATGATAAAAAGGGCATGCTGGATGAGTCAATAGAATCGTATAAGCAAGTCATAAGCCTTAATCCCGATCATGGCCAGGCGTACAATAATCTGGGGACAGTCTACGAAAAAAAAGATATGTTAAGTAACGCCATTGCGCAGTATAAATTGGCTGTTGCTAAAGACCCTGATCTTCCACAGGCACAGTATAATCTTGGACGGGCGTATTTTAAGGAGGGATTACTTGATAAGGCTGCAGAGCACTTATATGCCGGAGGACGCCTTTTTCTAAAAAAAGGGGACAGAAAATGGGCTGAGAACTCATACAACCTTTTAAAGAAAACAAAATCTGAAGAATTGGAAAAAGCTCTCTATGCGGAATTGTATCCGGACAAAGTAAAAAAGGAATAGCCCCTTGGCAAGCCCCACACTCCATAAAACATGGCATGACTCCCCACCATTGCTGGAAGGAATTCTTGCATTTCATCAGTTCTCATCTGTGATGCAATTAGGAGAAGCATCTTTAAAAGATAACGAAACGGGTCTCTTATCTGGCTGAAATTTGTACTATTAGAAGGAAGAAGGGGAGAGGACTTATCTGTTTCTCCGGAATAATGCAGAATAGAGTGGGAACCTTTAAGATGTTCAAACTACCCCAGTCTTTTCAAGGTAGCAAGATGTTAGTTGTACTATGCTGATTGCTTGCTAGCTACTGTAACTTATAAGAAGTAAAAGCATATAGAGTACAATGCTGGTTAAAAGAAAGAATTTGGCCATCGTTATTGTGCTGTTATCTTGCTTATGAGTTTAGAATAAAAAAGAGGGTGATATATTGTACCACTCCCCAAAACAAAAAAAACTGATAAGATCATTAATGCTCGATACTATCAATTTTTTTGGAGTGATTCTTTAGATAAAAACATTCTTATTAATGTGCTCAGGACGTGCAGGGTAGTGTAGAGGATACCTACCATAAGAAGAACAGAAATTCCTAATCTAATGAGTGACCAATTCATAATGCTGTAACCTGTAAATGTTTAACATGTAATTACACTGCAATGCATAATAATTTTATCGGCAATTTCTTTAAAATACTTTAATGCAGTAAAAAAGGGAGTGACGCGATTAACTGCACTCCCTTTAGAGATTGGAGGAAAAAAATGAAATACATTTCAATCTCTATAGAGCTCTATCGACACCTTTACAAATAAACTTGAATGATCAAAGAGAGGGACGTACTCATTCCTCTTCTGGAAAACAGGAAGTATGATGATTTCTGGTCTGCGATGCTCCCTCATGTCAATACACTTCCCCTTTTTTTCCCGGGCAGGGCCTGTTCTAAGGTGCGCAGCGGGATTTTTTTGTAATAAGCTATATATAACAATATGTTATGAGTACTACTATCAGCCTCAGAAACATAAGATTACCTTCTAACAAGTCTTCGTTTAATGATAGCCTATAAAAAAGAGAACGGCGTTTCCGCCGTCCCCCAAATCAACGGGGCATTATGTGAATATTATGTAAACATAGCTGTATGAAAAGACAAGATGCAAAAATCTGATTTGTGACTGCGAAATTCCTGATTTTTCAAAATGGTTCAAAGGGTCAAAACTACTCGGTTGACAGTACCGTAAACAGTGTAGGTTTGACCCCATCGGACAGTAATAATCTCTTGACGCACTGCCTAAAACGTTGTATATAACATCTTCAACAAATTTGTAATAAGTGTTTTCGGTGAGCCGCTAGCTCAGTTGGTAGAGCAACGGACTTTTAATCCGTAGGTCGTGGGTTCGACCCCCGCGCGGCTCACCACAGGAAATCATGAAAACAGGTAGTTATTAAAAAAAATAGCTACCTGTTTTTTATCTCCAAACATTTCCCGTGCAAACCAAAACAGGTTTTTAACTATTCCAATAGGTTCCTGTTGATCAAAACATGTCAGGGGATAGACTGAGTGAAAAAGTGACTGCCTTTCATAAAAAGTTCAATAAAAACAATATATTGATTTTAAAAAAAAACAACCACAATATGTTGACATGGTAGGCATATTTAGTTAGAATAAAATCTTTGAATATCATATTATTTAATAGTGGAGAGGGGCTATGAAAATAAAACGTACATTTACCCAGGGCAAGTCATCCCCATATGAAGGAATTACTTTTGAGCCACGAGCGAGTGAGATCAAAAACATAGACGGTTCAACGGTTCGACGGATCAAGAAGGTAGTGGTGCCTGATTTCTGGAGCCAGGTAGCAACAGACATTATAGCCCAAAAATATTTTCGAAAAGCCGGAATCCCAGTTTGTTTGAAACGTAAGAGGGAAAAGGATGTGCCGGATTGGCTTCAATGTTGTATCAAAGATGAGTCTGCACTTGCCCAGATACAGCCAGAAGAACAGTATCGTGGAGAAGAAGATGCCAGAGAAGTCATTAATAGAATGGCAGGCTGCTGGACGTATTGGGGCTGGAAAGCCGGCTATTTCGACACGGAGGCTGATGCACGTCATTACTACGATGAAATGGCGTTTATGCTGGTGCATCAGATAGCAGCCCCAAATTCACCACAATGGTTCAATACCGGTCTCTATTGGGCATATGGGATTGATGGACCTGCCCAGGGACACTATCATGTGGATCCCAAAAATGGTGAAGTAATGCAATCCCAAAGTGCCTATGAACACCCACAGCCACACGCCTGTTTCATTCAGAAAATAAATGATGATCTTATCAACGAGGGAGGCATTATGGACCTGTGGGTCCGTGAGGCCCGCCTCTTCAAATATGGATCCGGAACAGGTACCAACTTTTCTGCATTGCGTGCCGAAGGTGAGCGTCTCTCAGGTGGCGGTCAATCGAGCGGTCTTATAAGCTTTCTCAAAATCGGTGATCGGGCAGCGGGTGCCATCAAGAGCGGCGGGACCACACGCAGAGCGGCAAAGATGGTGATAGTCGACATTGACCATCCGGACATCGAAGGGTTTATTAACTGGAAGGTTAAAGAGGAACAAAAGGTGGCTGCTCTGGTTGCTGGAAGTGTCCTGTGCGAACGTCATCTCAATGAAATTATGCGGGCATGCCGTACTGAGGAAGTAGATGATGAAAGCCGATATGACCATACTCTGAATCCACTCCTGGCCAAGGCAATCAAGAAGGCTTTAAGTGATGCAGTACCTGCTAATTACATCCACCGTGTGATCCAGTTTGCAAAGCAGGGCTTTGAAACCATTAAATTTGATACTTACACTACCGGCTGGGATTCAGAGGCCTATCAGACGGTCAGCGGTCAGAATGCAAACAATTCAGTGAGGGTGAATGACCACTTTATGGAAGCGGTTCAAAAAGATTCGGACTGGCATCTTACCAACCGTAATGATGGATCTGTCGCAAAAACGGTTAATGCCCGGGACCTCTTAAATCAGATTTCCGATGCAACCTGGCAGTGTGCTGATCCGGGCATTCAATTTGATACCACTATCAATGAGTGGCATACCTGTCCCAATGACGGTAAGATTAATGCATCTAACCCCTGTTCTGAATATATGTTTCTTGATGATACTGCCTGTAATCTTGCAAGCCTTAATCTACTCAAATTTTTTGATAAGAATGGTTGCAGGATCAAGACAGAGGAATATCTCCATGCAATTCGTCTCTGGACACTCACCCTTGAGATTAGCGTATTGATGGCCCAGTATCCCAGTAAGGCAATAGCAAGAAATAGTTACAACTTTAGAACGTTAGGGCTGGGTTGTGCTAATTTGGGGGCACTGCTCATGGTTCTCGGGCTACCATATGACAGTGACGAAGGAAGAAATATGGCTGCCGTGCTTACATCTATTCTAACCGGCGCAGCTTACCGGACAAGTGCCGAGATGGCTAAAGAACTCGGTCCTTTCCCCCAATTTCATGATAACCGTGAAAATATGCTTCGGGTAGTTCGTAACCATAAACACGCTGTTGATGCAGACGATGTCAGTAACTTTGAGGATATGCATATTCCCCCTGTGCCTATTGACTCCAATTCCTGTCCTGACTACTTACTTGAAGAGGCTAAACAGCAGTGGAACAAGGCAATTGACCTGGGAACACGTCACGGTTTTCGCAATGCTCAGCTTTCGGTCATAGCCCCTACGGGTACCATTGGACTTGTTATGGACTGTGACACAACCGGTATTGAACCTGACTATGCGCTGGTTAAGTTTAAAACACTTGCGGGAGGAGGCACGTTCAAGATTATCAATCAATCCGTTCCCCTTTCCCTCGACTGTCTTGGTTACAGTGAAGAACAGATTGAAGCTATTACCCGTTTTGCCCAGGGACATGGAACATTACAGGGTGCGCCCTGTATTAACAGAGCCAGCCTTATAGAGAAGGGATTTACCGAAGAGATCATTGAAAAGGTAGAGGAGGCCCTGCCAGCTGCCTTTGATATTAACTACGTCTTTAGTACCTGGAATCTTGGAGTTGATTTCCTTCGGACTGTTTTGAAAATTCCTGAACCCCTACTCAGCAAACCTGAAACTTCTATTCTTCAGTTAATTGGCTTTACCCCTGAGGAGATAGGAGCAGCTCATGATTATGTGTGTGGTACCATGACCCTGGAGGGTGCCCCCTATCTCAAGGAAGAGCACTATCCCATTTTTGACTGTGCTACCAGGTGTGGCCGTAATGGGAAACGCTTTATTCCCTACGAAGCACACATTCGGATGGTCGCAGCCTGTCAGCCATTTATTTCCGGTGCAATATCTAAAACCGTTAACATGCCAAACCAGATAACGGTTGAGGAAGTTAAAGATGCCTATTTGCTCAGCTGGAAACTTGGCCTGAAGGCAATTGCCCTTTATCGTGACGGGTCCAAATTGAGCCAACCTCTTTCCGCCGCCACTGAACTTTTTGAAGACCTGGAGCAGTTAATGAATGAACCTGATGCGGTCAAAGCTGAACGTATCAGTGCAGTTGCCGTCCGCCGATTGAGAATGATTCAAAGAGAACGTTTGCCCAACAGGAGAACGGGATACACACAGAAAGCCATAGTAGGCGGGCACAAGGTTTATATTAGAACCGGTGAATACGAGGATGGGCACTTAGGAGAAATATTTATTGATATGCACAAAGAAGGGGCGGCCTTTAGAAGCTTGATGAATAGCTTTGCCATCGCAATAAGCCTTGGATTGCAGTATGGTGTGCCACTTGAAGAGTTTGTAGATGCCTTTATTTTCAGTCGCTTTGAACCTAATGGAATGGTCAATGGTAGTGATAACATCAAAATGGCTACTTCGGTTATTGACTACATATTTCGAGAACTGGCTATAAGCTATCTTGCCCGCACTGACCTCAGTCATGCCATTGATGAAGAAGATTTGCGCCATGACGCATTAGGAAAGAAGTCAAAACCCGATGAACAGGAAGATGAAGCGGTACAGGAAGTGTCCGATCAACTGAAAACAGAGGTGCAAGCCAGTGCATCCCAGGGTGCTTCTGGCAGATATTTCCTCAGCTGCAGTACCTGCAGCTAAAACAATTTCCTTAAGTGAAGTCCGTGATGCCCGTGCGAAGGGTTATGAGGGTGATCCCTGTCCAGAGTGCCAGCAGTTTACTCTGGTTAGAAATGGTGTCTGCCTGAAGTGTATGAGTTGTGGGGCAACCAGCGGCTGCAGCTAGAATATCTGTTACTCCCCTTGTGAGCAGTCAAGAGCATGGAAGCAATTACAGATAGTGTGACCTTCAGTATGGTTGGAAGCTATGTTATGTATTGCTTGCTTTTTCTGGCCTGCCTGCTGGGGTTATCGGGTATTGTAAATCTTCTCTCCCCCCGTCCAGTCTGGAAAAAAATATCCCTCTTTGTATTTACCGTTGCTAATCTTCTCTTTCTTGCCGGTTTTGTCTTAATCTGCTGGTTTCACTATCAGATATACTGTGACCTTCCACTGGAACTTCCGGGTAATTTAGTAAATGTCTTTAACAGTCACCTCACCTCAATGAACAGGGGAGCCGCATATGGACTTCCTCTTCTTGATCCGGAAAGCCCTCCCCGTTACACCGTACCGGTTTGGATTGAATATGAAAAATATTACTTCTGGTTCATGTGCTTCGGCATTATGGCCCTGTTCGCACACTTGAGGCTGCGCCATCACCGGGTCCGTGCACTGCTCTATAGTATATTCGCAGTTCAGGTGTTCATACTCTTTTTTGCCACCGATCCCTTTGCCGAACCATTGCCGGGATTTTTTAAAGAGATTACTCCCTGGTTTGAGGGGAACTTACATCCCAGGAACAGGTTCGGCCTGTTTATGAAACTCTATCCCCGTATGGTCTTTTACTACAATGCCTCCTACATGTGGGTGCACCCGCCCATGCTCTTTATTTCTTATGCATGTATAACACTCATCTTTGTTACATCTCTCTTCATGCTGGTAAAGCGGGATCCGATTATTGAGATAGCAGGATATGATTTTGCCAAATTCGGTTTCCTAATGCTCACCATAGGCATGCTTGTTGGCTATCCCTGGGCACTCCAAGCCTGGGGACCAAACTGGTGGTGGGATCCTAAAATTTGCAGTTCTATTATGATGTGGTCTGTTTTCAGCACCTACCTCCATACCCGGCTTTATGCAGGGAGGACCGGGATGTGGTATTTTACATCGGTTCTCGGTATTCTCTGCTTCCTGGCCATGATTTTTACCTTTTTAACTTCGATCTTTTTCCCGGGAGAGCATACTTCCCAATAGGTGTACTATGCGAGGCAAAGGTCATTACGATTACTATCTGATTTTAGCAACGTCGGTTGTCCTCTTTTTTATCTCGGTTATTTGTATTTACGGGATGTTTTATTTTAAGTTTGCCCAGATCAACCAGCTTCCTGTAGCAGAAAAGATTCTCTACATGGACAAGATGAATGAAGTCATGGCCCCTTTTTTAATTGGGCTCATTCTGCTGCTGGGTATCTGTGTGCCCAAGCGGGTGCTGCCCACAGCCTGGTTAAACTGGTTTACCATAGGGCTGCTTTTAGTGGCTCTGGTAGTTGGTGTTGTGTGGGATGTGAAGATAAGCCTGGCATGTGTGCTCAT
>CAVVWZ010000027.1:0-44313 GCA_963752035.1 uncultured delta proteobacterium
CCTGTTAGGTGGAACGTTCAGGGGATCCTACAAGCCGTTAAATGACAATATAATTGGCGGCAGGATCAGGGGAATTGCGGGAGTGGTAGGATGTAACAACCCGCGTGGTGTGCACGACTTTGATCACCTCTCCCTGATAAAGGAGCTGATCAGGAACGATGTAATAGTATTGACCACAGGCTGTGCAGCGATGGCCTGCGGTAAGGAAGGGCTGTTACTGCCGGAGTCGGCAAAAGAGTACTGCGGCTCAGGGCTGGCGGAGATCTGCGAGACGGTGGGAATACCGCCGGTGTTACACCTGGGAGCATGTGTGGACAACAGCCGGATCCTGGTAGCAGCGACTGCGGTGGTAAAGGAAGGCGGTCTGGGAGATGACATCTCTGAGCTGCCGGCAGCGGGAGCAGCGCCGGGCTGGATGAGTGAGAAGGCGATAGCCATCGGTCACTATTTTGTGGCCTCGGGAGTGTACACGCTGTTCGGGACGACCTTCCCGACGCTGGGGAGCAAGAAGTACACGGACTACCTGTTTAATGAGCTTGAAGAGGTGTGGGGCGGCAAGTGGGACTATGAGCCGGACCCGATGAAGATGGCCGAGAAGATGATCGCGCACATAGACAAGAAGCGAAAGGCATTAGGTATTGACAAGGCACGTGAAAGAGTGTTATACGATATGGAAATGAGGCGTGACTTGGAGAGCGCGTAAAAGCTATATGTATGATCAGGGAGGAAGATATGGATATTAGAATTGATAAGAATGTGGTTGAGTTTACCCCGGAATCAGAAAAGGAAACGAAACAGTTGGAAGGACTCTGGAGGACAATCGTTGATTGTGCTCGATTTAGCCGGAGGATGGTACCAATTGGTGAGTATCTGCCTACCCAGAAAAACATGGCACGCTTTGCGATAGAAGGAGAAAAGGTAAGTGAATCTCAGGAGAAGTTCGCTGAAAGTGAAGGGCGGTATGTCTGCTTGACATGCAATAAATATGTCATGCTGAAGGAAGGTGACCAGATTCCTCTCTGTTGCGGCAAGCTGATGGAGTTTTATGATTGATTGTTGAACCGACTAGATTGACTTTTGTAAAAAATGTCCCGCAGGTTATTGCGGGGCATTTTTTTATGGTTTATCTTTTACGAACAGAAGAGGGAAGACTATATCGCTTATACAGCAGGGGATCCACACCGAGACGAAAAGAAATACGAATATTACTACATATGAAAACCAGTCAAGGGTTCCTCCGGCGGCCATGATAGTATGGAAGAGGGATGCCCAAGTGCTGAGCAGGACATGACCGGCATGAGGGAATTTTGTGGTTGGATTGTAGTAGGCGATTGCAATACCAAGGAACGCTAAGGGATTTACTAGCCACCACTCTTCGATAAAACCAAGATGGGCCCCTCTATTAGGTAAATCAAGCAGCACTTCACCGAGATAAGGGATTAAACAGTCACTCAGGGTGGCTATGCCTACTGAACCACAATAGCCAATGAGGATGAGCACCCAGAGTTTGCTTTTCCCCTTTGAATGTAGTTTGTACATGGATGCAGTAACAAGTGCACTGAGAAGAACGTGTATGGGGTGAAGGGTATAGAAGATGTTATAGGAAAGCCTGGCAGGAATGCTGAAAGAAGAATACAGCAGCATAATGAATATGCCTGTCAAAGCTCCGAGAATGGTAAAGGGTGAATGTACTTTCAGCTCAGCAAGAATTAACCGTACCATCTGATTCCACTACTATTCAAAGCTCTCATCTATTGGTTTGTACCGTCATACCATGCACCTGGAGTGGCTACAAAAACCTTCACTGTCGTTATGTGACCTACTGTGCGGCTGCGGGAGGTGTGAAAACACGTTGTCCCAGTTCACTGTCAAGCATGAATAAACCCCCACTGGCATCGCCCATAAGTTTTATTTTTTGAACCACTTCATCCGCAGAGGCCTCTTCCTCCACCTGTTCGGCTACAAACCATTGGAGAAAATTATTTGTGGCATGGTCCTGTTCAGCAATAGACAGATCAACCAGATTGTTAATCAAGCCGGTAACCTTTTGCTCGTGTTCGTAGGCATGTTCAAAAACTGCCAGAGGAGATGACCATTCTGTCCGTGGCCCTTCAATGGAGGTTAATACAACTTTTCCCCCTCTCTCAATTATGAAGTCATAGAACTTCATTGCATGTACCAGTTCTTCCTGTGTCTGAACTCTCATCCAGTTGGCAAATCCTTTGAGATTTATTGATTCAAAATAAGCAGCCATTGAGAGGTAGAGATATGAAGAATAAATCTCTGCATTTAAATGTTTAGTGAGTGCTTTCTCTATCTTTTCTTTAAGCATGGTAGAACCTCCTCTATTAATCAGTTTCTATCATCTGTATTGCTCCCTCAGGGCATGCAGGGATACATATACCATCTGCGTCACATTTTCCGTAATCAATGGTCGTTTTCCCTTCCAGAATTGAAATAGCCTTTTGAGGGCAGGCTTTAACACATTCACCACTCAATCTGCACTTTTGATTGTCAATAACAACTTTTGTGTTTCCCATGGGTGCCTCACACTGTCGGATAAACTGTCTATTAATTGTTGCATATTTTTACAACATCTTATCCTTGAGGACAAGTTATATTTTAATGAGGCTTTAAATTAAAGAGGCACTGTAGAAGGTATAACCGGTGAAATCCTTCCCCCGAAACTAAATCTAATTAACTGTTTAAACGTTTACTTACGGGAAGGGATTATGGTTGCCGGGAGATTTTAAACACCTGCCTGATAACAGAAAAAGTTTGTTAGGAATAGATAAGTGCCTATAAATAATTACTTATTTAATAAAGAAATGCAAGTAGGAATAGTAATTAAAGATTATTAGATTAATAAACAATATTTATCTAGCACTTATTAAAGCAGTACAGTTATAATTCTTAATAAAAAACAGATAGTTGACTGAAATTATGTAAAAATATTCAGAAATATCATCTAAATAAATAGAGCATAAAGATTGACAATTTAATAAAAGTAATTATTATTTAACAAATAATAAAACTATACTAAATTTATAATTACTTTAAACTATACAGTGTAGCTAAATAATGATAAATATTCTAGAAAAAAATAATGTTATATAAAACAGTGCATTAGAACTTTAATGAACTGAATAATCATAAGAGAGGAGTACAATATGGAAACTAATTATTTCTTTAACAAGTCTGAAGAATTAGAAGAAATTGAGTCAGAAATGTATTCCAGCGAAATAACTAATAAGAAGCATCTTACATTGGTTCCTGGTAATCAGAATAGTGCTGCTGAGCAAGATCAAATAGTGTTTACCGACCAAAAAGAAGGTGAAGAGAAGCAGAATGAGATAGCTGAAGATGATGATGAGATTCTTTATGCAGATCTGCAAAACATGTCACGATCGTCTTTAGCAATATACTTTAAATCAATAAACAAGTACCCCCTTCTGGATGAGGACACCGAAAGAACCCTTGCAAAGTTGATTAAAAAGTGTGAAAGGGAGTGTACTGGATTGATTGGGAAGTGGCGCACTATTTTAAAGAGTGAATTGATTGGATTATCGCCTGTCAGACAGCTGCCAGAGGTCAAAAGGGAACTAAAGCAATTAGATACCTATTTTACACTCTTTGATGATATTCTCAGTTTGGATAAGGAATGGAAAAAAGTCAACCGCTTGTTGAAGCAGGCTTCCAAACGATCCCGTGGGGTGGAGCAGCTTCAGGAGGAACTGAATAAGATAGAGGCAGAAATTTCAAAATCTATTTCAAAGGTCCACCTGGAAGATAAAACGATAAATGATTTTATGAGGAACATTAAGAGAATACCCTTTTTAAAAAAATATGAAAAAAGGCACAAAGAAACAGAAGGTTCATTGAAAAAAACACTCAGGGATATTGAAGGAATCTCTAGGAACATTAAGACCTATAAAAATCAGCTTGTCGAAGCTAACCTCAGGCTGGTTATTAGTATAGCCAAAAAATACATGCACCATGGCGTTACACTGCCTGATCTGATACAGGAGGGTAACCTCGGTTTGATCAGGGCAATTGACACCTATGATTTTCGTAGGGGGCACAGATTGGTAACCTATGCAACCTGGTGGATACGACAGGCAATGATCAGGGCAATCGACTGCCAGTCTAAAACCGTGAGAACACCCGTGTATGTTAATGAAAAAATTAACCAGATTGTCAAGGCTTCTAATAAACTGTTCCAGGAGTTTAACAGGGAACCAACCCTGGATGAGCTATCGGAAGAAACTACAATCCCCCAGAAGGTCATTGAGAAAATGATGCAGAGCTTTAAAAAAGATTATATTCCCTTAGATGTGCTGATAGATGAAAAGGGTGAACAGATAGTTAACAATGCTTACGGTGCTGAGGATGGTTCAATTTCTGATCAGGCACTTTCTTCACATTTGTCCCATATAATAAACGACCTGGTTTTATCTGACTTAACAGACAGGGAGCAGGAAATCATAAAACTCCGCTTTGGTATAGGACAGAAATATGACCACACCCTGGAAGAAATTGGTGAGGAATTTAATTTGAGCAGGGAACGTATAAGACAAATTTTAGAAGTGGCCTTGCACAAAATTAGAGCACCTAAACAGATGATGTTATTGAAGGATTTTGTTAATCCTAACTGATTGATGCCGCCCATCAGATAAATTCTTGTTATGCTAGTGATTTTTTTGTTATAGCATAAGCATTGAAATGTGTAGAGAGGGAGTTATTCATGGTACGAAACAAGTATTTTGATGGAGGGGATTTTGAGAGTGTCCAGCAGAGAATGGAAAAGATGTTGGAAAATATTTTCGATGAAATGAGACCCACCAGGTTTTCTGCAGAAAAGATGTGGAAACCACCAGTTGATATTTATGAGACAGCAGAGGAAGTTATTGTCCTGGTTGAGGTTGCCGGCATGAATAAGAAGGATATTACGGTAACGTTGGACAATAATATTCTTAAGATCAGTGGAGTCCGTCCGGACTATTCCCCCTCCACAAAAAGTAGAATTCACCAAATGGAAATAGACTACGGAAAATTTGAAAGGATAATGAAGATTGCTATTCCCATAGATACTGAACAGACCAGTGCCCATTATAAAGAGGGATTTTTGAAAATTTCCATTCCAAAGAAAAAACAGCAACAAACCGTGATTGTGGGAACCTCTAAGGAAGACTAAACTGCAGGAGACTGTTTATGAAACAATCCGACAAAGATACACAATCTGCTGCAATGCCTGAAGAACATATCCCCGAAGAACTTGCCATTCTCCCCTTGAAAGGCGGTGTAGTGTATCCCAACGCTGTGATGCCCATCACTATTGGCCAGGAGAGATCTATTAAACTGATTGACGATGCCCTGGTCAAAGATAAGATCATTGCTGTTGTTTCAGTGAAGAATTCAGATGCGGAAGTCCCCAGCCAGGAAGATTTATACTCTATCGGATGCCTGGCAACCATCGTTAAAATGATGAAACTGCCGGATGACCACATGAGTGTGCTGGTTCAGGGACAATCCAGGATACGGGTCGGGGAATATACACAGACTGCACCATACTTAAAGGCAAAGATAGACGTCATTGAGGAAAAGATTGAAAAAGATGTTGAAATCGAAGCACAGATGGTAAGCATTAAGAATCTTTTCCAAAGAGCGGTTGAGCTTTCTCCCCATATTCCTTCCGAGGTGGGAATAATGGTTATGAATATGGATGATCCAAGAACCCTGGCAGACCTTATTGCCTCAAATTTTAATATTAGCGTTGCCGAGAAACAGGAGATCCTGGAGATCATTGATATCAAAAAGCGGTTGGAAAGAGTTACTGAAATTCTCAACAAAGAGCTGCAGGTTTTAGAATTGGGGAGTAAGATTCAGGGTGAGCTTAAAAAGGAGATGGATAAAAACCAGAGGGAGTATTATCTGCGGGAACAGCTTAAGGCTATACAGAAAGAGTTAGGAGAGGAAGATGAGCGCAGCGTGGAGGTTAATGAACTCAAAGAGAAGATAGAAAAGGCACAGATGCCACAAGAGGTTAACCAGGTTGCAGAAAAAGAGCTTGACCGTCTTTCAAAAATGCCTCCATCTGCTGCAGAATACACTGTTTCCAGAACCTACCTGGATTGGCTCATTGAACTTCCCTGGTCTGTTGCTACGGAAGATAACCTTGATATTGATGAAGCACAGAAAGTGCTTGATGAGGATCACTATGATCTCGAAAAGGTAAAAAAGAGAATTCTTGAATATCTTGCTGTGAGAAAATTAAAACCTGACATGAAAGGCCCTATTCTCTGCTTTGCTGGTCCACCGGGAACGGGAAAAACCTCACTGGGTAAATCTATTGCACGGGCATTGGGCAGAAAATTTATACGCCTGTCCCTTGGAGGGGTACGGGATGAGGCCGAAATCAGGGGGCACCGCAGAACTTATGTGGGGGCACTGCCAGGCCGTGTAATTCAGGGAATAAAAAAGGCCGGGTCCTGCAACCCTGTTTTTATGCTGGATGAAGTTGATAAAATTGGAGCCGACTTTAGGGGTGATCCATCCTCAGCCCTTTTGGAGGTGTTGGACCCTGAACAGAACTTCTCCTTTTCTGACAATTATCTTGAAGTGCCCTTTGATCTCTCCCAGGTGATGTTTATAACCACGGCTAATATTCTTGACACCATACCCCCAGCACTGCGTGACCGTATGGAGGTCCTTGATTTAACAGGCTATACGGACGAAGAAAAATTGATGATTGCAAAAAAGTATTTGGTCCCAAGACAGCTGGAGGCCCACGGCCTCAAAGAGGAAAATCTTTCCTTTGAAGATGCCGCTCTCAAAACTGTCATCAGTGGATATACCAGGGAAGCGGGTTTGCGTAATCTGGAGAGGGAGATTGCTGCCATCTGCAGAAGTGTTGCAAAAGACTTTGCTCAGGGGAAGCAGGATGTGGTAACAATTGCAGATGAGACGGTTCGTTCCTTCCTTGGTCCTCAAAAATTCTTTTCGGATATTGCTGAGAGAACCTCTGTCCCGGGAGTGGCAACAGGATTGGCGTGGACTTCCACCGGAGGAGATATTCTTTTTATTGAAGCTACAAAAATGAAGGGTAACAAATCTCTTACCCTAACGGGCTCTCTCGGAGATGTTATGAAGGAGTCTGCGCAGGCCGCATTAAGTTACATCAGGTCCAAAGCAAAGGATCTTAACATTCCGGAGGACTTCTTCGAAAATAATGATATTCACCTTCACGTTCCGGCTGGTGCAATTCCCAAGGATGGCCCTTCTGCGGGTGTCACCATGTATACTGCCCTTTGTTCCCTGCTTACCGGTAAACCGGTGAGAAGTGATATAGCAATGACTGGTGAAATAACTCTGCGGGGAGCAGTGCTCCCGGTAGGGGGTATTAAAGAAAAGATACTGGCAGCAAGACGTGCAGGTATTACCAAAGTGATTCTCCCCAGGAAAAATGAAAATAATCTGGAAGACATCCCTGAAACTATAAAAAATGGAATGGAATTTTTTCTTGTTGACACTATGGATGGTGTTTTAGAAAAGGCTCTTAGATAAGACTGGATTTTATATTTACCTGTGCTATTATTTTCTTATCAACCTGCAGTAAAGAGAAGAAGTAATGCATTCGAAAGACAAGATGCGAGCAGATGACATGAGCCTAGCTGCCTGTGATGTGAACATACCCTTCAGTACATATACTGAGGGGTGTTTATTTTCTGTCATAATACCTGTGCTGCACGAGTCGGAGTCCATCAATACAGTAATCAAAAATCTTTCAGAAAGGCCCATTCAGCACAATATTGAACTTATAGTTGTTGATGGATCAGACCGGCAGGATACCATCAATGCAATACATGCGCAAAATGTCATTTGCCTTGTATCTACTGAAGGGCGTGCCCGGCAGATGAATGCCGGTGCATCTGTTGCACGTGGAGATGTGCTGGTGTTTCTCCATGCTGATACTATAGTGCCTTCTAACGCTTTCAGTTCCATGAAAGCAGCTCTTAAAGACAGGCAGGTTGTGGGTGGTGCGTTTGATTTGGGTATACGGTCGAACAGGCTTATTTTTAAAGTCATTAGTAAGATTGCATCGCTGCGCTCCCGTTTAACCCGCATTCCCTATGGTGATCAAACGATTTTCATACGAAAGGCCTATTTCCATGCCATAGGTGGCTACCGGGAAATTCCCTTGATGGAAGATGTAGAACTTATGCAGCGTATAAAAAGACGTGGGGATACTATCAGTATCCTTTCAGAGAAGGTCTCAACTGCGCCCCGCAGATGGGAACGGGAAGGGATTGTTTACTGTACCCTGCGTAATTGGATTGTGATACTTCTGTATTATTTTGGTGTATCACCCCAGAGACTGGTTCATTACTACAGACCTCATGGGAAAGTATCCTAGTATTGTGTGTAAGAGAAGCCCCTTTAAGAAAATACAAAGGAGACTATAGTTATGGGAGGAACTGATACACCTTCTGGCAGAGATGATGGAACCCCGATGGATGTTAAGCGTACAGTCAAACACTATTACGGCGAAATATTACAGAGCACAACCGACCTGCAAACGGATGCCTGCTGCACCGGTGATTCCATGCCGGACTATATAAAAAGAGTATTGCCCTTAATTCATGATGATATTAAGGCCAAGTTTTACGGGTGTGGCTCGCCTATTCCTCTTAGCATTGATGGGCTTAAAGTGCTTGATGTGGGCTGTGGTACGGGAAGGGATTGCTATATCATGTCCAAGCTCGTTGGGGAAGATGGATTTGTTTATGGTATTGATATGACTGAGAATCAGCTGGCAGTAGCACAGAGGTATATCCAAGAGCAGACCCGGCAATTTGCCTTTACAAAGCCGAATGTCCGATTTATTCTTGATGACATGGAAAGTATTGAGAATCATTTTGCTGGAGCATCTTTAGACCTGGTAACTTCAAACTGTGTCGTCAATTTGGCAGAAGATAAAGAGGTGATCTTACAGCAGGTTTACCATGTATTGCGATCTGGTGGTGAATTCTATTTTGCGGATGTTTATGCCGACAGAAGAATTCCCGATTCGATCAAAACCAATGAGCTGCTCTATGGTGAGTGTCTGGGCGGTGCTCTCTACTTCAGGGATTTTGAAAGGATAGCCAATAAGGTGGGATTTGCCGATCCACGTGTTGTTCACAAGCAGGTGATTCCCGTAAACAATGATTCTGTAAAAAAACTTGTCGGGAATATCACCTTTTATTCCATAACCTATCGTTTGTGGAAGCTTGAAGGACTTGAAGCTACCTGTGAAGACTATGGCCAGACGGCTACCTATCTCGGCGGCATACCTGAGGCTTCCTCATCATTTCGACTCGATGGAAGTCATCTGTTTGAGAAAAATAAAACTGAAAAAATCTGTGGAAACACGGCACTGATGCTTTCGCAAACAAGGTTTAAACAGTTTTTTAAGGTGACGGGTGATTTTAGAGAGCACCTGGGGGCATTCAGGGATTGTTCCACTACTGCAAATAAAGATGGTGAAGTTGCTATACCGCCAGTTTCGGAGAGTTGCCGTTAATGGGGTTGAATCGTATGATTGGACTGTTGACGGCTATTACACTCTTGGTGGCGATACCATCCGTTGCAGGTGACAAAAACGTATTGTTCAGAGATGATTTTGAAACCCTTGATAATTGGAGGCCATTCTACTTCCCCAAAATAAAAAAGTATTCTACCTATGTAATTCATGCTGAAGGAGATACCACAGTTCTGAAGGCAGAAAGCTTTGCTTCTGCCTCGGCACTCGTCTATAAAGATACTTTTAGTGTGTATGACTATCCCTGTGCACGATGGCGATGGAAGGTGGAAAACGTATATAGGAGTGGTGATGCCCGGAATAAACAGGGGGATGATTATCCCATGCGTGTTTATGTTGTGTTCCAATACCAGCCGGGAGAGGCGGGTTTTTTTACAAAGGTAAAGAATGCAGCAGCTAAACTTTTCTATGGTGAATATCCTCCCCACAGCACTCTAAATTATCTGTGGGCAAACAAAAGACATGAAGAAGCCATTCTTACCAGTACTTATACCGGCAAATCGAAACTCATTGCTTTGCAGGCTGGGGAGTGAACAAGCCGGAACATGGCATGTCGAGACTGTTAATATTGTGGAAGATTATGTAAACGCCTTTGGCTCCAAACCACCGGATAAAGCGGGTATTGCAATCATGAACGATTCTGATAATACCGGTGAACAGTCAGTTTCATACCTTGATTATATTGAAGTTTACCGGGAAATGGAGAACAATGATTCCTGATTTCAAAGAGACAGTTGTAAAAATGAATCCCAGCATTATCAGTTTTGAAAAGCTTCAAACGTTACAGGTTAATCTGGGTAACAGGTGCAATCAGAGCTGTGAGCACTGTCATGTGTCTGCCGGACCTGAAGGTGACAACGTGATGTCTCATGAGATTATGGAAAAAATTCTTTTCTTTCTGCGGAATCATAAGGGGCTCACTCTGGATATTACCGGAGGGTGTCCGGAATTGCATCCTCACTTTAAGTATTTCCTTGAAGAGGCTCATGCTGCTGGTTTCCCGCCTTATGGTGAGAACAAATCTTACAATATTAACAGAACCTGAAATGGACTGGATTTTCGAGTGGTATAAGGAGCATGGGGTTGTTCTTATAGCATCACTTCCCTGTTATACCGAGGACAATGTCAATAAGCAAAGGGGGAAGGGTGTTTTTAAAAAGAGTTTGGATGCCCTGCGAAAACTTAATGATCTCGGTTATGGACGTATTCTGGAACTCAATTTGATCTACAATCCGAGCAGCGATTTTTTACCTGCTCCCCAAAAACAACTTGAAGAAGACTACAGGCGACAGCTTATTGAACGCTATGGCATTAGTTTTAACAGCCTTTTCACCATAGTTAATGCTCCGCTCGGTCGTTTTAAAAACTATCTCGAATCCTGCGGCAGGACAGAAGACTACTTCCAGCTGCTGGTTGACAATTTTAATCCTGATGCCGCCAAAAATATTATGTGCCGCACTCTTATCAACGTGGATTGGCGTGGTGTGTTGTTTAATTGTGATTTCAATCAGGCATCAGAGGTGCCACTTCGGTCAAGGGATGGAAATGTCATGACCATTGATACTATCACAGATGTGCTTGCAGAGGGATGTGAAATTGTAATGGCTGATCATTGCTATTGTTGCACAGCTGGAGCTGGTTCCAGCTGTACCGGGGAGTTAGTGTGAATAGCTGATGGATAAAAGGTGCATACTTTTTTATGTGAAATACCCCGAACAGGGTCGCGTAAAGAGACGACTTGCTGCCCACTTTGGAGAAGAACTGGCAACAGAACTATACAAAAATTTTGTCTTTGATTCCTTGACCACTCTGAGCAGATGCGAAGCTTCCTTGAAGGTCTGCTTTTATCCTCCTCACAGGGAGGAGTTATTCATAGCGTGGCTCGGTACCCATTATGCCTGTTTGCCACAAAGGGGAAGTGATTTAGGAGAACGGATGAAGAATAGCTTTTTTGATGCATGGGATCAGGGGTATCAGCATGTTATCATTACCGGTAGTGACATTCCTGATTTACCCCACGCCTTCATTCAGGACGCATTTTCAATGCTCTGTACAAATGATGCGGTGATCGGGCCGGCTTTTGATGGAGGATACTATTTAATCGGGTTTCGACGTGAAACATTTTTACCCGAGGCCTTTGACCAAATCCCCTGGGGAACCGAGACAGTATATATGGACACCCTCAATAGATTAAAAATGGGGGGTGTGTCGGTTGGAACCTTACCCATGTGGAGTGATATAGATACCCCTGATGATCTCAGGGATTTATGCAAGAGAAACCGCCACACACCATTTCATAGATCAAAAACAATCTCCTTTATAACAGAAAATATGGCTGGATTGGCCTGAATGCTGTACCAGTTACTATTTTGCCACATGCAAAATGAAGAATAAACTAACCACAGAGAGCACAGAGGAGGAGAGAACAAATTCATGTATTTGGGTAGTTATTAGTTTGTCGGTGGTTTGCTTATAAAAATACTACTTGCTTAAGAAAGGTACCCCTATGACAAATAATGCATCGAAAACACTTCTTTTTGTCTACAATGCCGATACCGGATTATTTAGTGTGGTCACAGACTATGCCCACAAAATAATTTCACCAAAGACCTACCCTTGTAATTTGTGCGCCCTTACCTACGGCAATATGGGAATGAACAATAAGTGGAAAGACTTTATCGCCACCTTAAAGGTCCCCATTACCTTTCTTCATCGTGATGAATTTGTTAAGCAGTATGATTTTAAGGATACTCAACTGCCGGCCGCTTTTTTACAGCAGGGTGAATCCGTAACCATACTTATAACCCATGATGAGATAAACGATTGTACCTCTGTAGATGATTTAATGGATCTGGTTACAAAGAAAATAGATGCGGTTGAGTGGAAATAGAGTTTCTAATTGTTGGACAGCTCCTTCTAGAGACCTAGGAAGGTATATTTGTTGAGGCAAATGTTTTATGTCTGAACTGAGACAAAATCTGGCAACTAAGGAATGGGTAATTATTTCGGCAGAAAGAGCCAGCAAACCCAATGCGGTATTTAATAAGATTATTGGCACCCCTGTTTCTGACAAGGAATATGATCCTGAATGTCCATTTTGTCCTGAAAATGAAAAGGTGTTTCCGGTTGAGGAAAGATACAGGATAGATGATGGAGGAGGTAAATGGCTTGTAAGAGTTATCGAAAACAAATTTAAGATCCTGGATAGATTTAAAACCTGTCCGTCAGTACCGGATGCCTTTAGCAAGGAAGGTATTTATCAGAAACTGGAGGGGTGCGGCAGTCACGAACTGGTAATTGATACTAATAAACATAATAAAACAATTACTGATCTTTCGCGGGATGATCTTAAAAAGGTTATTGCCGCTTATCTCAACAGGTATACTGCCTTCCAAAAAAATCCCAACAATCTGATTACCATACTATTTAAAAATTACGGTGTATTGGCCGGCCAGACACAACCGCACTCCCATACCCAGCTAGTTGGCTCCCGGATAGTACCCCTCTATACCCGTTCCCTCCTCCATGAAGCAGAAAAACATTTCGATACCTATGGTTCCTGTGTGTTTTGTGATATGCTCAAGTATGAAAGAGAGGAAAAAACGAGGCTTGTCTTTCACAATCATGATTTTGTGGCTTTTGTGCCCTATGCTGCCGGAGCAGAACATGAGGTCTGGATCGTGCCCCAGTGGCATAGTGCCGGTTTGCAGGATATGGAAGCAGACAGAATCACCAGTCTTGCTGATACCCTCCATGTAATATTGGATAAGTTTTGTCTTTCTATTGATAATCCTGATTTCAATTTTGTTTTCAGAACGGCACCCTACGCCCTCTCTGAGGTTCCTTTTTATCACTGGTATATACAGATAACGCCTCGGACAAAGATTTTGGGCGGGTTTGAGAGGGGAACACGTATACAGGTCAACACCATACTGCCGGAAGAATCAGCCCACATGCTGCGTGAATGCACCACCTGTTAGCATTACCAGCTTATCTGTTAATCTCCAGCCTGCCACTGGTGAGGGTTCAAAAAAATGTATCTTGTGCTTGACAATATGATATATATAGTTGTTTAATAGTGTTTAATCTTACAGATGCGTGCTGTTTAGGATATGTCTCAACAATCTGCTGCAATAACACTGGACCGGTTATACAGGAGCTATAATAATAGAATCGGAGGTAAGCCATGAAGACAAGAAATGTTATTGTTTTACTCTTTATCTGGATAACAACTCTGTGCTTAACGGGGGTTGTTCTTGCTGCCGAGGAAAAAACGGAAGAACTGAAGGTAGTCAATAGAATTGTCAGTGTCTCAACAAATCAAGGGTTGATGCCTGCTAACCTTACCACCGCCCCTGGAACAACGGTGATTTGGGTTAATCACTCCCGAGATCCTATAGAGATACTCTTTATTGACAAAAAGGTTACCCTTGCCTGCGGATCTCCTGTGAACTTTTTTGTTGGAAAAGATGGGGCTTATGAATCTGCTAAGATCCCCTTTGGCGGTACTGCCAGCCTCTGTTTTACTGAAAAGGGAAGATTTGATTATATGTTTAAGAAATCCTCCACCTTTTATCCAATGGAAGACAGAGAACATAAAGGATTCATTTTAGTTAAATAGTATGAGAACAGTATGCTGTGTTAATGTAACCTGCAAAAGATTTAAATACTATCCTCAGTGGTTTTTATTGACAACTGGACCAACTTGGTATAATTGATACTTCAAAGCAAGCGCACTCAAAAATTATATGAATTTTAATATGGTATGATTCCTTATAAAAACTATTGACTTGTCTTAAGGGGGTGATAGGTGTAACTGTTCATTGTTAATAAAGAAAGTTAACTAACCTGTATCTATCAATATAACCTGATAAGGAGGTTTCTAGATGAAAAACAAAAGTTTTCTTGTTCTCATAGCTTTTTTTATTGCAAGTACTTGTTTCACAGGTTTTTTATATGCTGCTGAGGAAGTTGTCCCCGCTTCAGAAGAACTTGAGGTGGAACAGCTAAAGATCGCCAATAAGATGGTTCGAATTACTGAAAGAGAAGGTGCATTTCCACAAACCGTTATTTCTGAGTGCTGGTACTACCGTTGTCTGGATTAACAATTCGAGATCAACCCTGGAGGTACAGTTTCTTGATAAAAAGGTTACTCTTGCCTGCGGTTCTCCGGTAAACTTTTTTATTAATACAGACGGCGCCTATGAATCCGGAAAGATTCCCTATGGCGGTACAGCCAGCCTTTGTTTTCTCGAGAAGGGTACTTATGATTACATGGTCAGGGTTAATAGAACTTTTTACAAACCAGCATTTGGAGGTATGGCCAAAGATCATCGGGGGAGAATTGATATAAGGTAATATCCCTAATAATGAAAATTGTCACCCTGAACAAAAAAGTGGTTCAGAGCAAAGAATTTAAAGCTATTTAATAATTAATTGACCCCTCAACATATCTGTTGGGGGGTTTTTGTATCTAATGAGAAATACGGGATCATTAGTTAGTGTGTTTCTTTTGAGGCAACCAGTGCATACCTGGTGAAGAGGGGACCTGCAATTTCATAAAAGACGGTTGTGGCTATGATGGTTGAGAAAATCGTATTGCCCACACCGGGGAAGCGTTCCTTGACAATGAGGGCCAATCCTATGGCGACACCTGCCTGAGGTAACAGAGCCCAGCCAAGATACTTCCGTATCTTGGGTTCTGCATTTGAGAGATATCCCCCCAGGAATCCACCACAAACTTTGCCCAGAGATCTCAGGACTATGAAGAGTACTACACTGAGTGCTACCCCTTGCAGAAGGGCAAACTCAAGGTTTGCTCCTGCCAGAATAAAGAAAAGCAGGTAGAGAGGGGCATCAACAGTTTTGATAAGATCGAAAAATTTAAAGGATGTGGGGCTGAGGTTAACCAGAACTGCTCCAAGGACGATGTTGGCAAGAAGCAGAGAGAGGTGAAAATAGAGGGCCAGACCGGTGTTGAGCAAAAGGAAACCGAGCAGGTAAATGAGCAGATCTGATTTTACCTTAATGTGCCGTGCAAAAAAATGGCAGATGAAGGCAAGAACACCACCAAGTATAACAGCTAAAACAATTTCTCTAACAAAGGGAAAAAGCACTTTGAACAGGGAAGGGCTGGTGTCGGCCCCCAGCAGCGCATCCTGGGCAAGGGCAAAGGAGAGGGCAAAAACAATAAGACACCAGGCATCATCGATTGCCACCACCCCCAGCAGGGTGTTGGTAAAATTCCCACGGGCTCGATACTCCCGAATTACCATTAAAGTGGCTGCAGGTGCGGTTGCTGAGGATATTGCCCCGAAGAGGATAGCAACAGGTAAAGGCTGTGCAAGGAGAAGATGTAAGCCTGCAGTTACGAGAAACCAGGGTAGAAGGGCAGCAGTGAGAGAAATGTAGATGACTGGTTTGCCGATTTCTTTAAAAGATCTGAAGAGGAAGCTCTCGCCCAGACTGAATGCAATGATGCCCAGGGCAATATTGGAAATGAGCCCGGAGGAAGCTATCAGCTGGTCATTGACGAGGTTAAAAAGCGAAGGTCCAAGAAGAATACCCACGATGATAAATGCAGTCACCGTGGGTAGCTTTATCTTTTGGATTAACCGTTCAGCCAGAAGGCCCACCAGGAGTATGAACCCCAGATTGAGAATGGTGTTCACGTGATTACTCCCCTTTCCCGCAAAACTACATAAATAATGTCAAAGAGGGTAATGACCCCTACCAGGGTGTCATTGTTAAGCACGGGTAATCCCTGTATGTTGTGGAGTTGCATGAGAGAGGAGGCCTCAGAAATGGTTTTATCTTCTTCAATGGGGATGAAATTAGTTTCCATAATGTCGGCTACCAGGGTTAAGTGTGCCCACTCCGGAGTAACCGTAACATCAAGGATATCCATGTCTTCCTCTTCCACTTTGAGTGAGGGGCTTGCACGCAGCATACGGGTGAGCTGTTTGCTGTGGGGTTTGAAGATGGCCAGTACGCTTTCTATGTTGACCGTTCCAAGCATGTGGTTGTCATCATCAACAACGGGGAAACGGTGAAAGTGATACTCACGGAAGAGCTTCATCAACTCAACTATGTCGAGAGATGGTTTAACCGTTATGACATCTGTGCGCATAACATCTTTTACCAGCATAGGTGTTACACTCTCGTTTGATATTGGTGTTGATATAGCCAGCGGAAGGTGTCCGGTGTGCCGTTGGGAAATACAGCTGTTAATCGTCATCCACAGTACAGCAGGGTTTTTCGATAGACTCCACGGACTCTGTTTCCATATAGTTGTTAAAATCTCTCAAAAAGGTAGCGGCATTGATGCCATCAACCACACGGTGGTCCATGGAAAGAGTAACTTTCATTATTTTGGTGGGAACAACAGCGCCATCTTTTATAACCGGTGTATCTTTGATGGTACTGACTGCCATTATTGCAGTCTGGGGAGGATAGATGATAGCCGAAAAATCAGTCACCCCTAACATACCGAGGTTACTGATGGTAAAGGTACCATCGGTGAAATCATCCGGGGAGAATTTACCTGCTTCTGCTTTTTCTCTGAGACGTTTTACCCCGCTTGAAATTTCATCTATGGTCAGCTTGTCACAGTTCTTGAGAACGGGAATGATTAGCCCTTCAGGAAGTCCTATGACAATACCCATGTTAACCTCTTTTTTCAGGATCAAGCCCTGTTCAGGATAGACAGCATTGAGATAGGGGTAGTTTTTGAGGGTTGTTGCTACTGCCTTGATGATGACATCGTTGATGGTGATCTTGTTTTTGGAGTCTTGTTTCTTTTGATTGAGTTTTGCAAGCTGGGTGATGACATTAGTCATGGCAATTTCGTAGCTTACATAGAAGTGAGGAATATGTTGTTTGCTGTAGCTCACCGTTGCCGCGATTGCCTTTCTCATTTTGGAAAGGCTGGTAATCTCTTCAGATGGCCCCAGTTCTCTCTGCACCAGCGGAAGTGTTCCCTCCTTAACTGCAGTATCTTCTTTGTAATTCCGAACATCTTTGAGGGTAATCATGGCCCCCGCACCGGTTCCCTTCAGCTGAGAAAGATCTATTCCACGTTGTTGCGCAAAACTTCGTGCTGCGGGTGATGCATTAACGTCTCCCTTGACCGTGGTGGCACCGGTTTTGCGGGTACGATTTTTAGTTTGGGAGCTACCGTGGTATCCTTAACGGGTGGTTTTTGACTTACTTCGACCTTGGATGGTTCTTCGACCTTGGATGGTTCTTCGACCTTGGATGGTTCTTCAACCTTGGATGGTTCTTCAACCTTGGATGGTTCTTCAACCTTGGATGGTTCTTCGACCTTGGATGGTTCTTCAACCTTGGATGGTTCTTCAACCTTGGATGGTTTTTCAACCAGGGGTTCATCTTGCGGGATGACTTTATCCATATCTCCCCCGATAACAGCAATTGGAGTTCCTACCGGTACTTTTTCTCCTTCCTGAACAAGGATCTGTGAGAGTACACCTGAAACAAAAGCTTCTACCTCCAGTACTGCCTTATCAGTTTCCACTTCAAAGAGGGTTTCCCCCTGCTGAACGTAATCCCCTTCAGCTTTATACCATTTGATCAGGGTCCCCTCCTCCATGGTGTCACTTAATTTGGGCATGCTGATTTCTTCTGGCATAATGTGATTCCTTTCTAAAGGATATGTATTGCAGCCTGGATTATATCGTCTGGCTGGGGAATAGCAGCACGCTCAAGGTTTTTAGCATAGGGCATGGGTGTATCTTCCCCCGCGACTCGTACAATGGGTGCGTCAAGGGCCGTAAATGCGTGTTCGTATATCTGGGAACTGATTTCTGCTCCAACACCACCGGTTTTCCAATCTTCCTCGACGATGATAACCCGGTTTGTTTTTTTGACAGAGGCAACAATGGTCTCTCTATCCAGGGGATTAAGGGATCTCAGGTCGATGAGATCTGCCTCTATTCCTTCCTTTTCCAACTGCTGAGCTGCTTCCAGGGCGGTAAGTACCATGTTGGAGTAGGCTATGATAGTGATGTCCTGCCCCTTCCGTCTAAGGGCCGCTTTCCCAATGGGAATTGTATAGTCCTCAGCGGGAACCTCGCCTTTGGTGTTGTAAAGGTGTTCGTGTTCGAGGAACATAATGGGGTTGTCGTCTCTGATTGATTCTTTTAAGAGTCCTTTTGCATCCTCGGGGGTTGATGGCATAACCACCTTTAATCCAGGGCAGTGGAGAAAATAGGATTCCAGGCTTTGGGAATGCTGAGCTCCTAACTGATTTCCGCCGCCACCGGGAGCCCTTATAACAAGTGGAACTTTTGCCTGACCGCCAAACATGTAACGGATCTTGGCCGCGTGGTTGACGATCTGGTCCATGGCTAAAAGGGCAAAATTAACCGTCATGAGCTCGGCTATGGGACGGAGTCCCACCATGGCAGCTCCAATGGCAGCTCCAACAATAAGTCCCTCGGCAATGGGGGTATCGATTACACGCTTCTCCCCAAATTCGGCAAATAAACCATCCGTAATCTTAAATGCACCGCCGTAAAACCCCACATCCTCACCCATTATAAAAATGTTGGGGTCACGTTGCATCTCTTCCCGCATGGCATCATTTAAGGCTTCACGATAGCTAATCAATGGCATAATACATCTTCTCCCGCATTTAGCCTAACTTGCTCAAAACGTGACATTCGGTAGTTAATGTCCTGTTTACCGGACAGCGCTCTGCAATCTCAAGGATGCGCTCCTTCTGATCCTGGGTAAGGTCTCCCTTGAGATAAATAGTTTTGGTGATCTGATCCAGTTTCCCTTCTTCGGTTATGCACTCCTCACAATCGGTGGCATGAATCTTTTCATGATTGAGCTTCACCTGGACACTCTCCAGGGGCCACTCTTTACGCCGGGCGTACATCATAATGGTCATTGATGTACATCCCCCTAAGGCAGTAAGGAGTAGATCGTAGGGGTCAGGGCCTTTTCCGTCTCCTCCTACATCTTTTGCTTCATCAATGATGATGGTGTGCTGATCAGTTTTTGCCTCCTGCTGGTAATTTCTGACAAATTTAACCACAACCTCTTTCATAGTAGACTCCCTGCATTCATGTTAATCGGCGTAGATGTCTGTCATGAGTTCTTTCAATTCGGGCCAGGAACTTTTGTCAGCAAATTCAACAGCCTTATCCACTGTTTTATTTACCGCGTCCTGAAGTTCCTTCAGATCATCCGGTGATATGACAGCCTTGTCTCTTAACTGCTTGGCAAATTTAATTATGGGATCTCTGTCTTTCCAGATTTTCTCTTCCCGTTTTGTTCGATAGTCATCAGGGTCTGACATGGAATGTCCGCGATACCTGTAGGTAACTGCTTCTATGAAAGATGGTCCATCACCATCACGGGCCCGTTCTACAGCCCTGCTGGTTGCTTCCCGCACTTCCAGAACGTCCATGCCGTCTACCCGTTCACTGGGGATGCCGTATGCCTTAATCCGCTTGTAAAGTTCTTTGGAAGGAGCAACCCTGTCCAGAGAAGTGCCAATAGCATAAAAGTTGTTTTCGCAGATAAAGATGATGGGAAGTTTCCAGGCGGCGGCAACATTGAGAGATTCATGGAACGCCCCGGCATTGGTTGCACCGTCACCAAAGAAGGTGGCAGCAACAGCAGTATCTTCAGTGTACTGTATTGCCATGGCCACACCGACCGTGATGGGCAATCCCCCTGCAACGATGGCGTAACCACCTAAAAATCGAAGCTGGTTGTCGTAAAGGTGCATAGAGCCACCTTTACCCTTGCTTATTCCGGAGGCGCGGCCAAACAGCTCGGCCATAACGACAGTGGGGTCAGCCCCTTTAGCGATACAGTGCCCATGGTCACGGTAGGAGCTGATGACATAATCGCGCTCATTGAGTGCGGATATAGCTCCCACTGCAACTGCCTCTTCTCCAATGTAGAGATGGGAAAATCCGGTGATTTTACCCCGAACATACATCTCTGAAGCTTTTTCCTCAAATCGCCGGATGAGAAACATCGTTTTGTAAAGATCTACCAGCTCATCATTGGAAATAGTAGATGGGTGGGCCATAGGTTTATCCTCTTATCGTACCTGAAGTGCTTACAGATTATGCTGTTAACAGTTTAAAAAGGCTGAGATATATGAGTTTACCGGCAGGTGCTGAGAAAGCCCCGCCTTGTATGCGGGGATGAATCAGCACAAAGTAGAAATAATCAAATTTAATTTCCGGGATGCCCCGCGCTGTGCGCGGGGAGCATCACATTTACCACATGTGGCCATACGTGACACAAAAAACCATGAAACATGTTGCTTGCTATTGCCCGCCACCTCAACCCTCTCCCCTGAGGGGAGAGGGAAGGGTGAGGGGGATTCTTTTTTATAGGACGGTGTTAAAATAAGTTGTTTAACCCTGTTTTTCAGCCTTTGAGTTGTCGCGGCTTGCAAAGAAGGCTTCTGCTTACTGATACCCTACCGCAGGCATCACAGTAGTATTGAGTATCCTCAACTTTGGGTTTGCAGAGATGTATACGGATTGGTTGAACCGGTTCCGCAGTATTCACAGGTGTAGGCTTTCTCCACCTTGCCGGGATTACAGAGATGTTTTTTTTGGCTCGTGGTTTTACCGCAGGTTCTACAGGAGTAGACTTTTTTGGCTACCGCTTTTTTTGTGCTCTTCTTTTTAGCAGTCTTTTTTGTTGCCATGATTAAACCTCCCTGTTTGTGATATTGTATTTACCAGCTGCTCTTTGTTGAACAATAAAATAAGTGGTTATTGCTTGTCAAGTTTTGCTTACTCCCGGGCCTTTGAGATAGTTCATAGATTTCTGAACGGTAATGTGTACGACCGGGATGACAACTAGCGTAAGGATGGTTGAAAGTAGCATACCACCGATAACCACCATTCCCATGGGGCTCCTGCTTTCAGAACCTGCACCGGTTGAAAATGCGATAGGGAGCATCCCGAAAATTGTCGATATGGCAGTCATAAGCACGGGTCTGAACCGGAGGCGCGATGCCTGTACAACACTTTCTATTATATCATGGCCTTCTTCCCGCAACTGATTGGCAAATTCAACAATCAGAATGCCGTTTTTTGTAGCAAGGCCGACAAGCATGACCAGGCCAATTTGGCTGTATAAATTGAGACTCATGCCTGTAAGATAGAGTGCACCAAAGGCACCGGTGAGTCCAAGGGGAACGGTTATCAGTATGGTGAGGGGATCAGTAAAGCTCTCAAACTGGGCGGCCAATGCCAGAAAAATAACAATCAGAGCCAGGTTAAAGGCAAAAATGAGAGAATATCCCGATTCCTTATATTCACGGGATTGTCCCGATACGTCAGTTTGGTAACCTCCCTCTACCGGAAGTGTGTTTGCTGCAATTGCTTCAACCCGTTTAAGGACCTGGCCCAGGGTAACGCCCGGCAACAGTGAGGCTGTAATGGTAACTGCTCTCCTCCTGTCGTAGTGGTTAAGTTCACGGGGTGCTGTGCGTTCACTGACCGTCACCAGGTTAGAAAGCTGTATCAGCTCTTCCTGGTCGCCCCGCAAATAGAGGGCCTCAAGCTGGTCAGGAAGGGTCCGGTTGTTTTTCTCAAGTTGCACAATGACCTTGTACTGCTCACCTGCTTCTTCGAAGGTTGCGAAATCTCTTCCTCCGAGTTGAACCTGGAGTGTAGTGGCGATGTTGCGTACCGAAATACCCAGATCATTTGCCTTATTGCGGTCGATTTCAACCAAAAGTTCCGGTTTATTTAGTTTGAGGTCACTGTTAAGATTGATAACACCCCGGATTTTTTTTGCCTGGGTCATAATTTCTTCTGTTACCGAATAGAGGTCATCGTAATCGTTGCCTTTTATAATAAAGGAAATAGGTTGGTCAAGGGAAGTCCTCCCAAGGGATGGTGGATTAACAGGAAAAGCAAGCACACCTGGCACCGACAAAATGAGGGGGAAAATGTCTTTTACTATCTCCTGTTGCTTGCGTTTGCGTTCTTCCAGGGGTTTTAGGGTGGCAAAGAGCAAACCTCGGCTTACCACTCCGGGTCCACCGATACCAAGCCCAACAACAGAGATAGTACGTTCTACTTCCGGTTGGGACAACATGATTTGTTCAACCTGTTTAACATAAGAAAGGGTATAGTCCAGTGTGCTTCCCTCCGGTGCCAGGATAATTGTGAGAATCACTGCCCGGTCCTCAACGGGAAGAAACTCACTGGGAAGAACCCTGAATAGTCCAAGACCAGCAACTGAGACCACAGCTGCCAGGACAATGACGAGAAAAGTCTTTTTTACTGCTCTAGTGAGCAGTTTTGAGTAGACATTTTCAACCTTGTTAAAGCCGTTTTCAAGGAAATTAAAGAAACGTGAATTACTTGCCTGTTTTTCCCTTCCCAGAACTAGTGAACAGAGCATGGGGGTAAGGGTGAGGGCAAAGAATGTTGAAAAAGAGACGGCGATGGATAAGGTGATGCCAAACTCACGAAAAAGCCGACCGGTGTTACCGGTTATAAAGGCGAGAGGGACAAAAACAGCAATGAGAACTACAGTTGTGCTGAGTACCGCAAAGCTTACCCGCTTCATACCCTTGAGGGCAGCTGTCTTGGGATCTTCACCCTCCTCAATACCCCGGTAAATAGTTTCCAGGACAACAATTGAATCATCAACCACCAACCCGATCGCCAGCGTGAGACCGAGGATAGTGAGGATGTTGATCGAAAAGTCCAGAAAATACATGGCAGTAAAGGTTGCAATTAAAGATGCGGGTATGGTTATAGTGGGTATAAAGGTGGCTCGAAGGGTTCGTAAGAAGAAGAAAATAACCAGTGTAACCAGGATTGCCGAGAGAAAGAGGGCATCCCGGACCTCAATGATAGCGCGTTCGATAAAAATTGTTGAATTATAGCCAATAACTGCTTCCAGTCCATCGGGTAGACCAGGTCGAATATCTTGCAATTCTTCTCTAACAAGCCGTGCCACTTCGAGTGCATTTGACTTGGACTGTTTAATGATCCCGACACCAACACAGGTAGTACCGTTATATCGTATAAGTTTCCGGTCATCCTCGGGTCCGTACTCCACCCGTGCCACTTCAGCAATACGAATAGGCACATTGTTGTTGGTGCGGATAACCAGATTTGCAATCGCCTCCGGCGTGTTCAACTCACCTTCCATAAATACCGAAAATTCCCGTGAGGCACCTTCAATTCTTCCCGAGGGGAGGTTGACGCTCTTTTCGGAAAGGGCAGAAGACACATCAGTTACCGTGAGGTGGTAGGCCGCAAGTTTGTAGGTGTCAAGCCAGACACGGATGGACTTTCTTTTTTCACCGCCAATGATTACGGATCCCACTCCGGAAAGAGTCTGAAGGCGGTCTTTAAAGAATCTATCAGCAATATCGCTAAGTTCCAGCATTGAATAGTCTTCACCAAAGAGCACGATCCAGATAAAAGGACTGGCATCGGCATCCTGTTTGGCGATTACCGGTTCGTCAATGTCATCGGGAAGCTTGTTGCGCACCCGAAGCACCCGGTCCCTCACATCCTGTGCTGCAGCATCGATGGTACGTTCAAGCTGAAACTCGATGGTGATGAGACTCACCTGTTCCCGGTTTACCGAGACGATAGATTTTAACCCCTCAATCCCGCTCAGCTCATCTTCCAGAACCTGACTGACTTCAACTTCCAATACGCGGGCACTGGCACCGGTGTAAACGGTGGTAATGGATACGACAGGGGCATCTATGTCCGGAGATTCTCTGATAGGAAGCCTAAAAAAGCTTATGGCACCAAAGAGCACCAGGGTCAGACACATGACGGTAGCAAGAACAGGACGTTTAATCGATATGTCAGATAGTGTCATAGTATAAAAGCCTTTTGTAATTTAGAATACTTTTGAAGGCAACTCGTTAATGCATGAGCAATCCATTCAAACCGGTAAAAACTTTTCTGTAAGGAGTCCTTTATTTTTTTGTATCTACTGTATTTCCTGGCGGGAACTTTCGGAGGTATAGGCGGGGGATTCTTGGCTTGTTGAAATTTCCCCTGCTTCCTGTACGAAAGCACCGGGCCCTATTTTTTGCAGTCCTGCGACAATTACCCGGTCACCAGGATTTAAACCGTCAAGGTAATTTCAACAGATCCCTCTGCAAAGATTCCCAGTTGTACCGGTCTCATGACTGCCTTGTCCTCTTCTACAATATAGAGAAAATGTTTTTCACCCCGGGATACCCGTGCCTCAAGGGGCACCGTCAAGGCATTTTCTATTGTTCTCAATGACTATGGTCACGGTACAAAACATACCTGGTTTGAGCAGGTTTTCGGGGTTTGGTACCTTTGCCTTAATCAGTGCACTTCTGGTATCAGTATTAAGCTTAGGATCAATGAGATACACGGTGCCTTCATAAAGTTGAGGCAGTGGATTAATGGAAATCCTGACCACTTGGCCCAGTGAGATCCGGCTAATAAAGCGCTGAGAAACATTAAATTCGACTTTTACCAGTGAGAGGTCCTCAAGGTTTACCATGGGCTCTCCGATGGTTACGAAGTCACCAATGGATACCATTCGTGAACCTATGGTCCCCGTGAAGGGGGCTTTGATTGTATGTTTGCGAAGCCTGGTGGCGAGGGTGTTAAGACGGGATTTTGCGTTGAGATACGCCCTGCGCCGTTCATCGAACTCTTCACTGGGAATTACCCCGTCCTTTTTCAGTTTTTTTGCACGTTCATACTGGCTGGAGGAAAAATCAAAATTTGCCTTAACTTCCTGATATTCCGCTTCAAGAAGTTCCGCATCAAGGGTAAAGAGTGTTACTCCATTTGTAACGGTTTTGCCTTCTTCAAAGCCGATGGAATTAATTGTGCCTGCGACCTCAGGTTTAATAGTGACAGACTCGTTGGAAAGAATAGTTCCTACCGCAGAAATCTTATTTTCTAAAGTCTGGGGATTAACAACAACAGTTTCAACAGCAATGGATTTTCGGGGTGGCCGGGATCGACGTTTGGGCTTTTTCTTTTTGAGGGTGTAATAAAAGCCACCTCCCGCAGCCAACAGGACAATTAAAAAGAGAACCAGGACTAACACAACCTTTTGACTACCAGCTGTCTTGTTCATCGAGCACCTTCCTTCTGTAAGACTTTTTCTGATTTGAACAGGAGCACTAAATTAGCCATCAGGTGACCTCTGCATGTGCTTGAGAGTCCAAGGGATTTGTTCTGAGGGCCAGCGAAAAGAGATAGGGATAATCAACCTGTAAATGCTGCATGTAGCTTAACCACTGGGATATGAGTAATATGTATGCACGCTTTATATCTCCGGAGAGGTGTTGATAGTCAGTTTCAGGCAGGTCCTTCAAATCATTCCTGATTGCCCAACTCCTCCGTCAGGTGAAACACTGCCCAGAGGAGTTCAGAAAATGATTCATGTTCAAGCAAATTAGGATTTTCCAGCAATCTCAGCAGGAAATCACGTTTTTCAAAGAGGAAGGATTTAAGAGCATCCAAATCGGATCGTTTAGAGTCAACGCCGTAGTCATACCCTTTAAGGTGTTTAAGAGTTTTTGAATAGTCTTTCTTGCTCCATTTGTTCCCCACTATGAGGTCTTTTCTAATAGACTCAGCATGAGCATCAAAATCATAAAGTGACTTCAGAAGGTGTGTTCCTACTTCACTGAAGAAGGCACCGATAACCATATTCAATTTTTTTAACATGGAACGTTTTTCTCTCTCGGTGAGCAACCGGTGTATAATTAAGGTTACCATCAAAACCTCAATAGGAACAAAGGCGATATCACCTACCATATAAATAAAAATATGGTGGACATCCCGAAAAATAACATAGTGAATCAGGTAGAAAAACGCTGAGAGGCCAATAAGAGATAACCCCAGGACCAGCTGCCAGTTTAAACGTTTCATGTGTAATGGCTCCTTATTTACAAGTTATTTATACCAGATGGATCAGCCCTGTGCAACCCTTTCCACCCGATTTTTATAGAAATGAATCACTTTTTTTGCTGTTAAGGGCAGTATGCCAAGGAGTACGAACGATAATATCAAGCTGGGAGATAGAATGTCCGAGAGCGAAGATATCTTTGCCAGTTCTTTTCCCGCGTTAACGTATACGAGGGTACCCGCGAGCATTCCAATCTGTGATACCCAGTAAAAGGTTCGTAAGGGCATCCTGGTAAGACCCATAACCAGATTAATTGCCCAGAAGGGGAAGATGGGTATCAAGCGCAGGGTGAACAGGTAAAATGCCCCCTCCCGCTCAACACCTTCATTGACCGTTACAATCTTATCGCCAAGTTTCTTCTGTACCCAGTCCCGCAGTACAAACCGTGACACAAAACAGGCAAGGGTTGCCCCGATTGTACTTGCAAAGGATACAACAAGTGTTCCTATCCAAAGACCAAAGAGGGCTCCACCCAGGAGCGTCAGTACCGCAGCTCCCGGGAGTGACAGGGAGGTTATAAGGATGTAGGCTGTCATGTAGGACGCAATTACAATGAGAGGATGTTCAGTTGCGAGTACCTGAAACTTTTCTTGAGATGCCTTTATGTAAGAGAGGGATACAAAACGGTCAAGGTCCAAAACAATAAAAAGAATGATCATGCTAAAAAGAACCAGAACGACCACTATCTTTGTAAGGATAGAACGTTTCATAATAGGACTCTTTAAAGGGTGTTCAAAAATGAAATCAAGTCAGTAACATTCGCCTGGGACAAATTTGAGAATGAGGGCATACGTTTATAGGGGTTGCTAAATTGTGATGCAATGTTTTCCGGGGTTGACGGTCTTTTACTGGTTGGAAGGGTTGGATTTTTAAGAATACCTTGAAGACCGGGGCCAACAACGACTTTGAGCTGTAGGGATCGTGGCAGAAAGCACAGCTTTCCTCGAAAAGTTTTTTACCCCTGTTAATACTCTCAGCATCTGTTGTCAGTAAGGGGTTTTCAGAAGAAACTTTGTTTCCCGCAGTTTGGGCTGGTTCTTCCATCATAGATTGCATGGCATTAGCAACCGTATTGTCTGTGCCAAATTCTGATACCAGCAGGTAGTATATGCCGGAGGTGCCAACCATGCCAAATGTTGTCAGCGCAATTACCAAACCCAGCACGCGGGCCTGTCCGTAAAATTTTTTATAAACCCTTATGAATGATAGTTTAACGGCCAGAAGGATAACAATGGTGAGTGAAAAAACACTGTGGAATGTTACCCGGGAAGAGAGCTCCACTTTGGTAGCAATCAAAAAGTCCAGGCAAAGATAGGTAAGGTAGAGAAAAAGGATACTATAGGTTATGCCATTTACCCGGTGTAGTAATTTTAATCCTGTAACATTATATTTTATGGTATCCCTGCCAAAGATTTCGAACATGGTAAACATTGCAACAATAGCTGCAGGGATCATAAGAAGTGATAAGATGGATTTATAGAGAAAAGGATGACATACATTCATCTCCGGAAGGAGAAGGATAATTTTTTAGAATAGTTCATTAGATAGAATAACATTGCCTTTCTAATTTTGTCAACTATTATACCTGTGCAAAAATGGCAGGTAAGAGAGGGGGGGGTTGTAGTTAGGTTTCCCTGGGCATTGGGCAGGAAAAAGGAAGTGAGGCAGGAGTTTTCTCTTTGAAGTAGTTTCTCCTGCCTCATGAAAGAAGAGTTCAATCTATTACTTGGGAGTTGTGAAAAGCCAGTCCTTTTCTTCCTGGGTGCGATGGCAGTCGATACAGCCCCTGCACTTTACCTGATTTGGCAACTGTGCCATCAGGTGCATACTTGGCCCAGAACCAGTCCCCTGCTTCGGGATTGTACCCCTCAACCTTGTACATAGGGGTAATGGCCATTAAAGTCTTTTGATCTTTTCCATAATTTTCCTTTACAATAATGGCACCTTGAGGCATGGGCTTTCCTTCCCGGGCTGCCTTGAGGGCGAGACCGTTGGCATACAGTTTCAGAAAGGCTCCGTGGGGGCTCTTCCCGGGATAGATTCCCGGATAGCCGGGCCAGGTTCCCCATCCGAGATAGGGGTTGCATTGGGTTATGTGAGTCCAGACTTTCCCCGGATCGGCAGGAATCCACATCTTCTCCTGCCTCAGAAACTAAGGCTGTGAAACCGAGTAGAATATACTAAGGTACATACAATGACCAGTTGCTTTTTCATCACCGTTCTCCCTTCTTAATTGTGTATAAGAAAATAGTCGGGTTTTGAGAATAAAAACCTACTAATAAAGTAAAGTATAATGACTCCTATTGATTTGTCAAGCAAGAAAATAAAGGTATACAGTAAAAAAGATCGTCAGCCATCTTTGTAGATATTATTCTGGTAAATGTAGTCCTGTACTGTCTGTGGAACCATCCCCTCGATGGATTGATTGTTGAGTACACGCATCCTGATTTCAGTGGATGAGATAGAGAGGCTGGGTTCTTCTAAAATGGTAATGAAGGGCAAATAATCATCCGGGATTCTTTCTTCTACTGTTTCCTTTTGGTAGCCGGGTCGTACTGCCGCAATGAAGTGGCAGAGCCCAGGATAGGTTTTTGCCTTATCCCAGTTAATGATGGTGAGCAGGGCGTCTAAACCCGTAATGAAGTAAATCTGCCACTCCTTGCCATACTGTTTTTGAAGTGCCTTGATGGTATCTCCGGCGTAACAGGGACAAGTCTGCTCCATCTCAATGCGTGAGGATTCGAAGTAGGGGTTATCTTTGACTGCCAAATCAACCATTGCAAAACGGTGTTCAGCAGGACTTATTTCATCGACCGACTTATGGGGTGGACAGTAGGCGGTTACGAAAATGACCTTGAGCAAATCCATTTCTTTTCGTGCCACCTCAGCTGCCTTCAGGTGACCGAGGTGAATGGGATCAAATGTCCCTCCCATGATAGCAATTTTAAAAGGGTGTTTCTGTGTCATGTCCACAAATTAGGGGTCAAACCTACACATTTGACACTAGTGTCAAAAGTGTAGGTTTGACCCCTATGCTGTTTCAGTCAGATTCCCAGACGGTACACACCTTACAAACGAGGTCAGGACCGGGTTTGAGGGTTTTTTTACCCGGTACCCAGCCTGCCGGTATTGCTTCAGTCCCCTTTGATTCCCGTACACATTGGAATGCTTCAATCTGCCGCAGCAGTTCCTCCACATTACGACCCACGGGTGCATTGAGCACTTCAATGGCCTGAATTATTCCGTCAGGATCAATAATGAATTGTCCCCTGTTGTGTAATCCTGCGTCAGGGTTATAAACCTCGTAGGTTGTGCCCAGTTTTCCCCCGGGATCAGAGAGCATGGGGTAGGGGATTCCACCCTTGACCATCTTTGACAATTCCTGTTCATGCCAGGTTTTATGGGCGAAAACCGTATCGACACTGATAGCAAGGATTTCTGCCCCAAGTTTTTGGATCTTTGCGTGCTGGGCGGCAACTGCCGTCAACTCTGTTGGTCATACAAAGGTGAAATCAGCCGGGTAAAAATAAAGGATGACCCATTTACCTGCATAGTCAGCAAGTTTAATCTGTTTGAATGTGTTTTGGTGAAATGCCTGCAATTCAAAGTCAGGTGCCTTTTCTCCAACTTTAAGCATTGTATTTCCTCCATCAATTAATTAGGTGCTACCATCCATCACACTTGTTTGAACTGATCTTTTCCGGCACCGCAGACCGGACAGGTCCAGCTGTCGGGAATCTCTTCAAAGGGCGTCCCGGGGGCTATTCCTCCGTCGGGGTCACCCTTTTCCTGTTCGTAAATGTATCCACAGATGGCGCACTGGTAGCCTGGTGTTGAAGAATCCTTTTTATCCTCTTCTCCACGGAAGGTCGGCGCAGTCTTGGGTGTTGTGCCTTTCTTGACCTGATGATAGTAGGCATAGGTCATTGGTTCTCCTTCCTTAAGCACTTCTGAATCCACCACTTCTCCAACAAACAGGGTGTGGGTGCCAACCTCCATTTGATGCTTTACCTTTGCTTCCAGGACTGCCAGGGAATTATCGATTATAAGTGGTGCTCCCGTAGAGCCTGTTTTGTAGTTTACCTTTTCAAATTTGTTTATGTCTCTTCCTGATTTGAAACCAAATTGGCCAATAAGGGTAAGCGGGGTTTCCTGAGAGAGGATGGAGACGGCAAACACACCGCTTTCTTTGATGAATTCGTTGGTGAGGTTTTGAGTGTTAATGCCAATGGCAAGGGCAGGGGGTTCACCAGTTACCTGGATGAGGGCATTGGCTATCTGCCCGTTTATCTTGTCCCCCTTTGTTGATGTTATAACATACAGACCATAACTTATTTTGTAGAGAGCTGTAGGATCCATTTCTTCCTCCTTGTGGAAATATGAGATTAGTAAAAAAGAAAACCACAGAGACACAGAGAAAATCTCGATGGTTTAGTCGTTTATAAGGTTTGGGTAAATGCAGCTATGTGGGACAGCTTCAACTGTGAAAGAGCAATATGGGGCGCATAGATCACTTCATCAGCAGCCCACAATACCGTTCCGGTTTGACTGTTTTCAATTCCGGTGATGTTGTTAAAAACAGAGTGCATGTTATCGTTTATTCTTACAGTGTTCGGTTTAAGGGGCTCAGTCAGCTTGCCGTCTCTTATCAGGTAGGAATCTCCAACGATGGTTGCCGTGAAATCAGCGGCTTTAATTCCATTGATGGGATAAGTATACCAGATTCGTCCAATATATACACCATTTTCAACCTTGCTGAGTAATGCTTCCAATGGCAGTCCATTTTCTCCCTCGATGATTACGTTGGTGGGTGAAATGGAAGGGATGGTATCATGATTCCTCCCCCCTCCCTGTCCAAACCTGAAACCGTTTCGCGGTGCAATTGCTCTTTGCCGGGTGTGGGGATCAACTCCTAACTTTTCCTGTCCCTTTTCGTCGTGAAGGATTCTTTTGGTCTCATAATCATTAGAGAGCAGTCCAGATAATATACCGGAGGTGATAAGTTCTGTTTTCCCGGTGGGTAATCCCTCGCAGGTGATGCCTTTACTTGCAGCTAACCCTTTTTTACACCCATTGTCGTAGACAGATACTATCTCTGAAGTGATTTTCTTGCCCAGCTTACCCTGGAAGGTAGAGTTGCCGGCATAGAAACTATCGAGGCGAAGAGAAGGGATGAGAACGTTATTAACAATGTCGGCTACTGCTTGAGGTGCAAGAACAACCGGATAGGAACCACTGTCTATCTCTGTTCCACTCAGAGCCTGCAGGGCACTTTTTACCGCCATTGATCCTGCAGTGCCGTCGAAGTCATCAAGATGGGTTCCCACTGAGCATCCCGATCCTTTGCTGTTGGTTTTTTCAATCATTGCCGTGAGGGAAGAAAAGAGTAAGGTTGATGTGTCTTCCTGGACTGATTTAAGGATGGGATGAGGCAAGGGCTATCTCCTCTTGAAGAATGGTAACATCTCCTCCAAGGATGAGTCCCAGCTCATTGAGGGAATATTTTTGAATGAGGGGAGAGTGATCCCACTCCTCCAGTGCCGCATGAATGGCTTTCCAGCCTAATTTTACAAGATCTTCATCAGTGAGGGACAACAGGCTTTCGTCATGATAATTCCAGAGGCTTCTTTTCTCCCGGGATGGTTCAGGAAGTCCATTGAAATCGGGGTCATATACGGCACCCTGTTTTGCCTTGATCAAGGCCGAATCCAGGGCATCCATGGAGAAAGAACCTGTTTCCTGTCCAAAACCAACTTTTATGGTGTCTCCCTCTTTGAAAGCGACCCTTAGACCTATACCCTGGTTTTGGGTTGATTTTGGTTCCTCTAAACCATTACAGGGAAGGTGTGAGGTATAGTTGATTCTGCTGGTTAGGATTCCATTTACTGCAGCAAACAGCTCTACTTCATGGATCTCGTCATTCCGGGAGAGGTATGCTAGACCTTCAGTCAGTGTGTTTATTATCTGGGAGTCCACTGAATAATTCCTTTTTTACCGTTTACTTTGTATAGAAAGCTTCTTCTCCCTCTCCCCACAGGGGAGAGGGAGGTTTGGGATTTTGGTTATTTGGAGTTGTCCTTCGACTTGGCTCAGGATGGTGAGCTGGCCGAACCATTTGCGACTGTGTATGAGATTTGTTATTTCCTTCGGTTACTTTGCGTTCTTTGCGTGACTCTGCGGTGGAAATATGATTTCTGACTTCTGTCTCCTGGAATCCTATTTGTCTAACCCGATGCTCCCGTCAAGCGGGCCCTACTTCTCAGTGTCGGGCTGCCATTACCCAGTTTTTTAACTTGCATGGGCTGCCCCTTGCCGCAGTTGGGTATGGGGTAAATTTTGAGGTCGTTACCAACGGCATCAACCTGCATGAGAAAATCACGGCTGTCGGCAGTGATCCCTCCATCGCGAAAGAGCTGACCGATTCTACCGTTTTTTATTTCATAAACCTTTCTGGAGGTGATACGAAAATTCTCTCTTGATTCGGCGATAGAGGGAATTCGGTGACCGAACAAATAGTAGCCGTGATCGACCTCGCTTACAATATCATTAACCTCACGGGTTCCATTTTCAAAAACAGTGGTTGACATGCGAATCAGGGGGACCACCGATGCAGCAGTACTCTTATAGGATCCGTTGGGCTCAGCCTGCAGAATAGCGGCGGTTTGTCTGCTGTTCATGAATTCATTAAAGATACCCTGCTTTATGTGGTAGACTTTTTTCCCAAGGGTACCTTCGTGATCATAGGTGTAGTGACCGAAGCCGGGAAGGGATGGATCGGAATAGGTTGACAACAACGGTGAAGCAACCTGTTTCCCCTGCTGATTGTTCTGTATAGTATTAAAGAGCCAGGAGCGGCCTGCATATGAGGTCTCCATTTTAAGGGCCCGGTCCAGTTCATTGGGATGACCTATAATTTCATGTGCCAGCTAATGCATTATAGTGAGGATCTGTTACTACAGTTACTTCACCGTCCGTTGATTGCAGGGCAGGGGCATTGGCAAGTTCTACCGTTTCCTGTGCCAGCTCCCGGGAAAATGATCTTAAATCCTTGTTGTAGATATAGGGACCCTGACAGCCCTGCTCTATGACTTCCCAACCCCGCTGGTGCCCAATGTAGTCATAGTGTTCCTGGACTCCTTCCTTACCTGAAGCAACAATATAGGCTATGCCGTAAGTAATAGCAAAGGTTTGATCAATTGCCGTCCCTTCACTGGAGGTGAAAAACTCTCTTGAAAGCATGGTGGAGGCACCGATTTGATTGTACAGTATAGTGCTCCCCATGGATTTAATTTCTTGAGAAATATCTTTGATGTGGGTTGAGATCTGCTGGGGGGGAATGCTTGCAGGGTCCCGTTGGAATTCGGCCGGTAGTATTTCACGATGTATTTCTATTGGTGCCAGTTCCATATTCCACAGGCTTTGCCCCAGGTGGGGAAATTGTTCTTTCGTTTTTGTCTTCCACTCTGCATTAGAGAGGGCACGTTGGTAAGCGTGATTGAGGCACTTTTCAATAGTTGCTTCCAAGTGGTTAAGGCTTTCTGCTCCCAGTGTAAGTCCGTAATAACCAGGGGAGATGCATTTTTTACCTGCCAGCACCCTTACGCCACATGAAAGCCCGTAGTCCATTCCGCAGTATTTTTCATCACCATTTTCGCAAAAAGCCCCGCGATCTTCAGAGACTTCAAATCGTATGTCCGTATAGTGTATGGAGGGATTATTTTTGATAAATCGTTCCTGGAGGGACTCGATCTTATCTTTTACAGTATCGATAATTTCTATGGTAATCTGTTTCATAGGAGTCCTTTAACCCGGATTTTGCAGTAGGTATCGTAGCGAGGTGCAGAAAAGCACAGCGAAACGAGCAGTTGGAGCGATTTTGTAACGATGGCATATTTATAAATATGTTGAGGAGCAAAATCGTGAAACAAGTGTTGCAGCAAGGATTTTCAAGCCGCAGTAGATGGCTACTGCAAATTCTGGGTTTAACATCCAAAAAACACAACCTATTAGATAGAGGGATTTCACAGGATACGGGAAATCGTATTGTCTAACAGGCTGGCATGAAAATTCAATGCACAATTAACAGTCGGTTAACGATGCAGTATTCTTTCCTGAGATTGTATAATAATTAGATGAAAGTTACAGAGCACTATCTAGCATTGCCTTTGAGTTTATCTTTACTCTGTGCCCCTATGATTTTTTCCACCTCATTTCCATTTTTAAACAGAATAAGGGTAGGAATACTCCTGACGCCGAACTGGGCGGGTGTATTTTGGTTGTCATCAATATTGATCTTCACAATTTTAGCCTTGCCGTCAAATTCCTGGGCAAGTTCCTCCAAAACAGGGGCGATCATTTTACAGGGACCACACCAGGGTGCCCAGAAATCAACCAGCACTGGTATAGGGGAATCGGTAACTTCTGCTTTAAAACTGGCATCATTAATTTCAACTGTCATGTATAAACCTCCTGTAATACTTTTATGAAATAAATTTTAATCAACAAGTTTTACTTCTGCAACGGCAGAGGCCATTTCAACAATGGGAAGTTCAAAGGTTTCGTCACCAAAAAGATCATCAATGAAAGATTGCGGGGCACTGCGGTAGTTTAATCTAGCTTCGATGGTGTACCCCAATATGCCGATTATGGGAACCAGGAAACTGAACTGTTCTGTGGCTGATCCCTTTGGTGGAATACGATTATCGGAGAGAATGTGGTCGGCCTTTGCAACATTGACCGTGTGATTTCCATCCTTGTCGGCCAGTTTGATGGAAAAGGAGTGTGCCTGGGGGTCGAGGTTGCCATTTTGGTCAACCTTACCTGAGTGCACAATGACTCTTCCCAGGGCATCCTTTATCTGGAGTTCAAGCCACATTTCACGAACTTCACTTAATCCTGTAGGTAAATAGTGCCCGGCACCTACATTGTTAACCTTTATCTGGATTGTTGCCTGTTGCCAAATCAGAGGTAGGGAAGGAGCTGAAATTTCTATGGTTGCACAGTTTTGAAGACGTTCTATTGCCATTTGGGAGTTTTGTTCCCCCCCTTCATAAAGAGCGGGGAGAGCTGTATTGGCCCCTACATGATAGTGGGTGTAAACATGATCCCGTTCTTTCCCGCCAATAGCGGAAACACCGGGATTGTCAGGCCGTTCGGTTGAACCGGTAGCGGGTATCCCCGGACGCTGCCTCATGTGGCAGTCTTCACAATAGACAGTGGTTGCCGGGTCTCCCGTGTTGTAGGGGCCCTCGCGCCATTCAGTGTAAGTTCTTTCAATCGGTAATCCGTTTAAGGTGTGGGTTACGTCATGACACATGCCGCACATCTCTGATTTGGTGTGGAGTTCAGAGAAGGATGTTCCGTGGTAAGGTGAAACCGCATCGTCCCGGGGGCCCCACTTGATTTTCTTATCATCTCCTGCTGATTCAATACCCACAGTGTAAGGGGCATTACCAATTCCGGCAGAGCTTTTAACGCTGTGACAGAAGTCACAAAAGATGCCATTTTTGAGGGGAGCAAGTTCCTGGGGGTCATAATCACCCTCAGTTGTTTCGATCACTCTTGAGAGATGTCCCAGAGGTGTGTGGCATCGTACGCAACTCCGGGCTTCTTCAAGTTCACCTTCCGTATCTGCTTCAGAGAGGACCAGTTTTGTAACCTTCTGGAAAATAGGATCGTTCAATGCATTTGCATGAACCCCGCCTTGCCACTGTTCAAAGATTGCATTGTGGCAGCCACCGCAGATTGTTGGTTGTTCGAGCTGATCAACAGCAAGATCTCCTGGCAGGCTGATTGTGCTATCAGGAATCATATTTGCTGGCCTTTCCCAGGAAGGGTTAATCCAGGTGGGAGACCAGCTCTCCGGATCCAGTGTTTGTGCTGACTGCCGGTTGAATCACCAGCAGGAGGCAGATAAGTTTTAGTGCATTACGTAAGCTATTGATCATAATAATATCCAATTGAAAAGTACTGTTTGTTATTACCCCTCACCTCATTTTTCTCCTCTCAGGGGAGAGGGACAGGGTGAGGGGGATTCTTATGTGCTTATTCTTTTACACGGGCTGCTACTTTTTTACCCAGCTCTTTGCACTGCTCCAGCTCTTCCGGATCAGGCAAAAACTGGAATTGCAGGGGAGGCTCGACTACCTCTAGCCCGGTTGCTTTCAGTTCCTCAGTGATTGCCTTGGTTGCACCACCGCCCCATCCAAAGGAACCAAAAACATAGCAGATCTTCTTTTGCGGTCTTAATCCCTTCATGTAACAGAGAAAGTCAGCTACGGTGGGGTACAAGCCGTTATTGAGGGTCGGGGATCCTATCACCAGTGCCTTGGCATCGAGTACTTCTTTCATAATTACCGTTCTGCCTGTTTGCGTGATGTTCATGAGCTTGACTTCTACGCCTTCTTCACGTATGCCTTCAAGAATAGCCTTTGCCATCTTTTCGGTGCTTTGCCACATGGTATCATAGATGATCAATACCTTCTCCTTTGCCTCATGCTGTGCCCAGGAAACATAAGAGCTTACTATTTTATCAATGTTTTTGCGCCAGATTACACCATGGCAGGGGGCAACTATATCCAGTTCCAAACCCTTTGCGGCCTCGAGCGCCTTGAGGACCGGTGGTCCCAGGTGTAAAACGATATTGGCAAAGTAGGTTGATGCTTCAGGCAGGATGATCTCCCAGCCCACCTCATCATCAAATCGCTTTGAAGTGGCCAGGTGTTGACCAAACGCATCATTTGAAAAGAGTATTTTGTCGCTTGGTGAATAGGTGACCATTGAATCTGGCCAGTGGACCATGGGGACTTCAAGAAAGGATACCTGTCTCGATCCTAAATCTAAGGTGTCCCCTGTTTTGACGGTTTGAAAGGGCCAGTCCTTTTTGTAGTATCGTGTTAATCCTTTTTTACCCCGTTCAGTTGCAATGATGGTAGCATTTTTTGCCAGTTCCTTTGTACGGGGCAAGGAACCGGAGTGGTCCATTTCAACATGGTTAGAAATGAGGTAGTCAATTTTATCAAGGGGAATAATTTCCTCAATCCGCTGGACCATCTCCTCAAAAAAAGGCGCTTTAACCGTGTCAATCAAGTGCCACTTTTTCGTCCACGATCAGGTAGGCATTATAGGTGGTGCCCTCCGGTGTGTCATACCCGTGAAAAATCCTGATGTTCCAGTCTATAGCCCCTACCCAGTAAATCCCCTTCTTGAGTTCTACCTTGCCCATGTAATTATCTCCTTATCTTCCCCTAATAGCCTTAGTAGTAATTCCCTCACTCAGCAATAACAGTGTGATGAAACTAATCCCCCCATAACCATACGCCCTGGTTGTTTAAGCCGTACCACTGGTCATTTAAGATTTTGGTGTGCAGCTTCTCTTCCTCTGCAAGCTTATTAAGCATTTTTTTTCCTGCGGGATCATCTGTTTCTTCAGCGAGTTTTGTGTAGTAGGCACTGGCATTTTTTTCGTCTTCAATGGCTTGCTTAAAATCGAGAGGACATCGTCTTTCATCCCTTCTTCAGCGGAAGAGTTCTTTGCTTCTGATGAATGTGCAGTTTCTGAAAACTGTGTTCCGGAATATGATGTCCACCCCGACCCCTCCTGTAAAGAAGTAAGAAGGGATTTTAGGTAATTGTAGTGATTTAGCTCAAAGGCAGCGAGTTGGTTAAACATGTTTTTGCCTTTAGGGCTGGTAGCTTTTTGTGCAGATTGGCTGTAATAACGGTGAGCCTGTTGTTCTGCATCCATAGCGATTTTGATTGCATCTATTTTACTTTGTGCCTGTGTCATGAACATATCCCCATACCAGTTAACAGTTTACAGTTTACAGTTCCCAGTTGACAGCTTACAGTTTACAGAAAAAGCACTAGTAACCAAGAATCAATATATGCTTTATCTGCCTCATGCAAAAACAAAGAAATATTCTTTATTAGAAAACGTCTTTTTGCTTTTAGTTGCTGTGAACTGTCAACTGGGAACTGTAAACTAAATTTATAATTTGTAATTTATAATTCATAATTGTATTTCCTGTTTGTTGCTGTCAACTGTAAACCGTCAACTGTAAACTGTTTGTTATTCACCTGCCAGCTCCTGCCCGAGCTCATATGCCTCCTGCAGTGCTGTTGGGTGCTTTTTGATGTCTCCGGCTGCATCGACATTTTTAAAGAGAAGACTTTTGTAAAGCTTAGCATCCAGTGCATCGAAAAAGTATTTCATGGTAAGCAGGGTGCCATCAAACAATTTTGAACCTTTGGTAGCCCCAACTGAAATGAAAACACCCTTCTTTTTTTTGCCGGAGGCAGAGAGGGGTTGTTTTAACATATACTTACGTGCCCAGAGGGCTTGCGAGCGGTCTATGAGAGTTTTGGTTTGAGCATTTACATTGTAGAAAAAAATAGGAGCGGCCACAACGATGCAATCATGTTCGATAAAGTGCTGATAAACATCCTGCATGTCATCCTCTAACATACACTCTCCCGTTTCTGCACAGCTGTAGTCGGCTACGCAGGGAAGAATGTTAAGATCACAGAGTTCAACTTCTGTTGTATCCGCTCCCCGTTCCTTCACCCCTTTAACAAGCTGCCGTAAAAGCATTGAGGTGTTTCCATCTTTTCGTGGACTTCCATAGAGGGCAAGTACCTTCATATAATCTTTCCTATTCTTCGACCAGTTTGAATTTGGCTTTGCCAGCGCCACATACGGGACATTTTTCAGGTGGATTTTCTCCCACATGGACATAACCACATACAGTACATCTCCATTTCTTCATCTGCTTTCTCCTTTCATGTGAAGTTTGACTTACTACCAATTAAGGTTGGGACACTTAATAGAAATGATAACGATTATTATTTATATGTCAAGCACCATCAAGACCAATTTTCTCAGTTTTTTCGTACCAGCTGGAAGGATCGGTCAGGAGCTCATGGGCATCTTTCAGGATGAGGTAGTGCCTTTTTTCCTCTTTTGCAATGATGTCATAGAATTTCTTTTCAAGGGGATTTGCTGATTCTTCTGAAAGCTTCTTGTAATAGTTTATTCCCTTTTCTTCAAATTCCATCCCGAGGTTTAACGCCTCAACATCACCCGTTGCTGGCTTGATTGTAGTTTCGGCAGTTCCTCGTGCCTCCTCAAAGATATTCTTCCACTGTTTTTCTGCAGCAAGCGGCGCAGGCCCCTGGGTGTATTCGTCTCCAATAGCCAGTTTATCAAAGGTTTCCTTGAGTCGTGCAACATGCTTTAATTCATCATCTGCAAGAGACTGGAAGAGGCTTTTCCCCCAGGGATGTTCTGTTCTGTTCATGCAGTCAAGAAAAAGTTCCCTCCCATCTTCTTCAAATTTGATGGCAGTGGCCAAAACACTCTTGTTAATTTCAGCGGTATCTTGTGTCATCTTTATTTCCTCCAGGTTAGTTTATAACTCACATTCAGCATGTTTTTTCTATGATGCACCTGACTTAGCACCAACATCAGCGTGCAGTTGCAGATAGTTGAGGATGTCGTTTCTTCGCAGTATTCCCAGGACCTTGTTTTCCTGTACCACAGGAACCTGATGTATATTTTTAGAGGTCAGTTTATTGAGGGCAACACTTGCATCATCACCGGGGGATACCCTCTCCAGCTGTTTTTGAGGTATCATGATATCACCAATGGCTGTGGTGGGCCACTGTTCCCGGGGAATATCTTTAACATCATGGAGACATACGATCCCTTTTACCAGTCCATCTTCTATAACCAGAAAGCTGCGATCTCTGTGGCGCAGTATATAATCATCCACGAGTTCTTGAATGGTCATGTTCGGAGAAACAGTATCGAAATTAGTGATCATTAAATCTCCTACACTCACCTCGCTCAGGGCATCTTTGACCTGAAGGTGCCGGTAACTGCTGGTGGCTGCATTGTAGAGAAACCAGCCGATAAAGATCATCCAGATGCCATTTAAGGTGAGCCCGGTGAAGATAAACCAGATTCCTGAAAAAATAAGGAGAAAAGCTACCACTTTGCCCGAAAAAGAAGCAACTCTGGTTGCCAGGTTCCTGTTTTTGGTGATTCCCCAAATGATTGCCCTCAGTATGCGGCCCCCATCAAGAGGAAAACCGGGGACTAGATTGAAACAGGCCAGGGCAATGTTAATGAAGCCAAGATAATTAAAAATTGAGGCAAAGGAGGGCGCACTGTCTTTGAGGAGCCACCAGGTACTATAAGAGAAAATACCGATTGCAATACTGGTGAGTGGGCCCACGAATGCTATTAAAAACTCTTTGAGCGGTCTGTCCGGTTCATCTCCAATTTGAGCAACACCACCAAAGATAAACAGTGTGATGTTGTGTACCTTTTCACCCTGGTTAATTGCCACCAGGGAGTGAGAGAGTTCATGAGCCAGCACAGAGGCAAAAAAGAGTAAACTGGCTATTATTCCCAGGACCCAATTGAGCACAAGGGGAGAGTTTGGGTTCTGGGCAGGGAAATAATTACCGGCAAGGGTCCAGGTCACCAGTACAAAGATGATAAGCCAGCTTGAATCAATATGTATTTCAATGCCAAATACCTTGCCAAGTCGCCAGGCATTGCGCATGCCAAATCCTTTTTTCATAGCTTACAGGTTGATTAACGTGTTGGTGATTAATAGTTTTCGCAGAAAACCTCGTAATAGCTTTGAGGGTGGAGACAAGCCGGACATTCCTGTGGTGCTTCTTTTCCCTCATGTATATAACCGCAGTTGCGACACTTCCATTTAACTACGGTGTCTTTTTTGAAAACTTTTCCATCGGTAATATTCTTGTGTAATTTTCGGTAACGGGCTTCGTGCTTTGCTTCTACCTCTGCAATTTCCTGGAAAATAGTTGCAACGGTTTCAAATCCTTCGTCGCGGGCAACCTGAGCCGCTTCAGGATACAGCTTGGTCCACTCCATGTTTTCACCGGATGCAGCAGCTTCCAGATTTTCAAGGGTGGTTCCGATAGTGCCGGCAGGATAGCTTGCAGTAATCTCAACTTCTCCCGCCTTCTAAGAACTTGAAATACTTCTTGGCATGTTCTTTTTCATTGTCTGCAGTCTCAAGGAAAAGAGCAGAAATCTGTTCATATCCTTCCTTCTTGGCAACGCTGGCGTAGTAGGTATAGCGGTTTCTGGCTTGAGATTCTCCCGCAAAGGCGGCCAGGAGATTTTTTTCAGTTTTACTTCCCTTAAGTTTCATTGATTTTCCTCCTCTTATTGAATGGGTGCTGGTGCCACAGGCGGTGGCGGGGGAATAATAAAATAATTTCCAAGATATTCATTGATGGATTCGGCTTCGCCTTCAGATATGTTAGCGCCGGGCTTTTTACGCATCCTTTCTACAACCCCTTTTGCTTTATCCCGGCTGAGGTGTGCTTCTTTGACCCTTTCGAGAGAATGACACTGTTGACACTTGGCTTCAAAGAGTTGTTTGTTTTGCTCAACCTCGGGAGGTGAATCCTTTGTTTGAGCGGTACCTTTAGCCGGTAAGACCAGAAGAACACCAATAAAAAGAAAACATGCAAACAGTGCTATTGGTTTTTTCATCTTTAAACTCCTTAGAGTTCGGTTTACAGTTGCCGGTTGGACAGTTTACAGTTGAGTTTAAAGGCAATTATAAATTTATTGCATTCAGTAAAGTTCACAAAATAGTTCAGTTCAGTTGACAGTTATCAGAAAGGTTACAGTTATTAGGTTTTTCATATTAGAGATTCTTTCTTTGCGTCCTTGGCGTCTCTGCGGTGTAATTCTGCTCCTTATCCCTTTGCTTCTTTCTTGCTGTCAACTGCAAACTGTAAACTGTCAACTGTTTCCTTTATAATTGTATTTCCATTTCTTTCTTAACCATATCAACGATAGGTAATGTTATGGCATCCTTCCCCAGCAATTGATTGGCAAGTGACTGGGGGTAGGACCGGTAACGCAGGGTCGCACGTACCTTAAGAGGACCTTTGGTACCAGCGGGCACCAGGAAAGTATAGTCCGTGGTGGAAGATCCTTTGGGAGGGATTGTATTGTTGTATTCAAAGCGGTTAATCTCCCATGGTTTATAGGTGTGCTTGCCATTAACATCCACTGCCCTTGCATTAAACATTTTTGCCTTGGGATCAATCGTACCCTCATCATCCATGTTGCCGGAGTGGTAAACAGTTGCTCCGTTGGCATCAGTTATCACCAATTCTATCCACATTTGGCGTACTTCGGTTAAACTGGTAGGGAGGTTGTGCCCGGCTCCCACATTGGTCACTGTAACCCCAACGATTGCAATATTACCCGGCTTTACTGCCTCGGGTGGTGTCAGGGTCAATTCAGCGGCACTTTGAAGCCTTTTTCTGGCGATGTCTGCGTGCTCCTGCGAACCAAGAAGACTGGTGACCGTGAAATTCCCCCCCACAAACTCATGTGTGTAAATCTGATCCCGGTCAGGACCCATAGCACAGGCTTTCCCGGGATTGTTCAGTATTTTTAGTGTCCGTGCTGTCTCGATGGCCTGCTCCAAGGGTTTCATGTGACAATCCTGACACTGAATACCGTTTTGGGCATAGACCGAGAATTTCCATTCATCGTAGGTGCGTTCGATGTGGAAATTGGTGACCGGATGGAAAACATTGTGGCAGTTGGCACAAAATTCCGATTTGGTGTGCAGTTCCGAATAGGCCGTTTTGTGAAAAGGGGATTGGGAATCTTTGTAAGGACCCCGCTTTATGTCTCCGGGCTCTAAGACGATGGATGCGTTTTGTGGTTCGTGTGTAGGTGTTTCCAGAAAAGTGGACCGGACGACTGTGTGGCACAAATCACATTGCACCCCACGTTTCGCAATATCACTCACCTGAAATTCCCCGTCTTTAAAAACGATTTCTTCACTTACCGTACCAATAGCAGTGTGGCAGCCGGCGCACAGTTTATCAGTTAAACCGTTGGTTTCCTGTGCCCCGATCTTCCAGAGTGCTTGAAACACTGGATCAACGAAGGCATGGGCATGCATAGATCCCTTCCACTGTGCAAAGATCTCACCATGGCACCCGGCACAGATGTCAGGTGACATGAACTCACTTGAGGTAACCGGTTTCCCGGTGTGAGTGTTGATTAAAGAAGGGAAAAAAGGTGCTTTTGCATTCGTTTCTGCCTTGCTTTCATTAGCGTAAAGGGTTGAAGAGGGCAGGGTAAGCAATAGTATCGCTATAGTTATAACAAATAGCGAACGAAAACAGCGTAGTGACATAGAACTTTCTCCTCTTCGGAGTGCCCTGCTTTTTAGGGCAGGGCATCCTCAATCTTCTGCTGGTCAAAACCTATAATTACCTGATCGTCGATAACGATTACAGGAACTCCACGCTGGTTGGTTAATGCTACCATCTCATCACGTGCAGTTTTATCTTCCCCCACATCTAAATCCGTGAACGTCAACATTCTTCTGCGAAAGAAACTCTTTCGCGTGGTGGCAGTGGGGTCATGTGGGAAGTGAATAGAGTTTTATAGTTGCCATAGTCATATGCTCCTTACTCTAAAGGTTAGGCAGCTTCGGCTGTTAATTTACCATCTTCCATAACAAGCTTCAACTCGGCCCCACAAATTGGACAGGTTACCATGTCTCCTTCTTTAGCGCCTTCAGGTAGATCAAAATCTGCACTACAAATTGGACAGTTTACTTGCATTGTACATTCTCCTTTCTTGATAAAAGTTATGTTATTCAGATCCTTTTATTCTTGGATCAATGTTTCCAGGACCACCACAATCCGGGGTGTAGCAGGTATTGTCAATGAAAACACAGTTTTCTTTGCAGGATGGGCACTGC
>CAVVWZ010000028.1:0-73827 GCA_963752035.1 uncultured delta proteobacterium
TTAGGGTGATAGAGGTGGAGAACTGATGAAATGTATTGGGATCATACACTCGATACCTCTGAAAGAAGGTAACGGGCAACAAGCCCCAAAACATCTTAGATAATCATACAATGGGCCTGTTTACCGGTGGTTTACTTTCTGTTACCGCCGTCTTTTTTTCCTTTTGCAAAAATGGGGAGAGTATGGTAGTTTAAAATTTGGGTGAAAAGGGTTTAACATTACATGGAGGCATACAACTATGTCTGGTCATTCGAAATGGAGCAGCATAAAGCACAAAAAAGGGGCCGCTGATGCAAAGCGGGGTAAAATGTTTACCAAGATAATCAGAGAAATCAGTGTTGCTGCACGGTTTGGCGGTGGGGACCCTGAGGGAAATCCTCGCCTTCGAACAGCAATTGCGGCAGCTAAGGGTGTTAATATGCCCAAGGATAATATAGAGCGAGCCATTAAGAAAGGGACAGGAGAGCTGGAAGGTGCACACTATGAAGAATCAGTGTGCGAAGGGTATGGCCCTAACGGGGTAGCAATCCTGGTAAATCTCATGACCGATAATAAAAACAGGACAATGGCGGAACTTCGTCATGCATTTACCAAGCATAATGGTAATATTGGTACCACCAATTGTGTTGCATGGATGTTTGATAAAAAAGGACTTATTGCATTTGAAAAGGGCAAGGTGGATGAGGAAAAATTGATGGAGGTTGCCCTGGAAGCCGGTGCGGAAGACATTAATGATGAAGGGACCACACTTGAGGTGGTTACCGATTCCAAGGATTTTGAGACGGTAAAAGAGGCATTAGAGAAGAGCGGGCTTGAGTATCTTTTTGCCAAGAACACCATGGTGCCTCAGAACACGGTGAAGCTTGATACGAAAGAGGCGGAGCAGACCCTGAAGTTGCTGGAAGCACTGGAAGACTCAGATGATGTTCAGGATGTTTATGCCAACTTTGATATCCCTGATGAAATCATGGAGAAGATCTCCTCGTAACATGATTGATGGATAACAGTCTACTACGCTATAGCATTTTCCTTTCCCCTAAATGGTTTGTCCGAGTGAGCTCGTACCCATGACAGTCTCTATCAAAGCAATAGGAGTGGATCCCGGTCTAGCCGCTACTGGATTTGCTATTGTCGAAATTTTAGAAAGACGTGGAAGGGCCTGCCAGTGGGGTACAGTTAAAACCAGTTCCGCTCTTTCTCTGTCTGAGCGTCTTGACACTATCTACAGTCAATTATCGGACGTCCTTTCTCACTGGCATCCTCAACTGCTCGTAATGGAGGATGTTTTTGTTTATAATAAATATCCAAAAGCTGCGATTCAGCTCGGTGCGGTGAGGGGTGTTGTCTTCCTTGCTGCCCAGCACCATAAGGTAAGCGTTTATGAGCTTAAACCGACGGAAGTGAAAAGTGCGTTAACGGGTAACGGACGGGCAAGCAAACTGCAGGTGGGAAAGGTGACACAACGGATTCTCAATATTAAGGAAAGTATTCCGTCAGACCATGCCTCGGATGCCCTGGCCCTTGCCATAACCGGTCTTTCCCGGAATGGTTATTCTTGCTGGTGATTGATGATTAGTTACTTGGAAGGAACCCTACTCAAAAAAAGTGAAGACAAGATAGTCATCCTCTGCCAGGGCGTCGGCTATGAGGTGCTTTTGCCTGCCATTGTGAGGCAAACCTACAACAGCAAAAATGCGGGTGAGGATGGCGACCGTATAAAGCTCCACATCTTTCATCACCAGAGTGAACGGCAACCTAAACCAATGCTGGTTGGCTTTAATCTGGATGTGGAAAAGGAGTTTTTCGAGAAATTTATTAAGGTAGAGGCCATTGGTCCTATTGCCGCGGTTAAAGCACTGGTGCTTCCGGTAAACCTGATTGCTCAGGCTATTGAAGAACGTGATGTCAAAACACTGGAACGGTTGAAAGGCATTGGTAAACGAACGGCTGAAAAAATTGTAGCGACTTTGAATGGTAAAGTGGGCAAATTTGCACTGGTAAAAGAGGAAATGATTCCTTCCACTATTGAGCCGGAGGATTTGCGGAGGCTGGTGGAAAATGTTTTGGTGAAACAGCTGGGGCACAAGAGGAGTGAGGCTTTGAACATGGTGGATGAAGCATTGACCAAGAATCCCGGTATTGCCACACCGGAAGAACTTTTCGAAGAAGTGTATCGAAGGCAGCAAAAGTAGGAGGGTCGTAACGTGGATGCCAACCAGCTTGACGTAAATGATGTATTTTTGAAAGACAGTGCCGAACAGGAGAACCCTGATGGAACGCCATCGGAGTTCCTGAATTTACGGCCTCAACGACTATCAGAGTATATTGGCCAGACTCAGGTAGTAGCGTCTCTGTCCATTGCGCTTCAGGCTGCACTCGGCAGAAACGAACCGCTGGATCATATTCTCCTGCATGGACCTCCCGGTTTAGGGAAAACCACGCTGGCACATATTGTGGCAGCTGAGATGGGAGTAAAGATTGTGCATACCTCTGGTCCCGCGCTAGAGAAAGGTGGAGATCTCATCAGTATTCTCACCCACCTGGGAAAAGGGGATGTTCTCTTTATTGACGAAATGCACAGACTGCCCAAGGTGGTTGAAGAGTTTCTCTACCCTGCTATGGAGGATTTTGCCGTTGATGTCATTTTTGATAAGGGGATGAATGCCCGCAGTTACCGGTCACGTTTAGAGCAGTTTACCCTTGTTGGAGCAACTACCAGAGCGGGCCTGCTATCAGCCCCTTTACGGGAACGTTTTGGCATCTTACGGGAAATGGAATTTTACCAGGTTGATGAGCTCTGTCAGGTTGTGAAGCGATCGGCGTCTATTTTGAATGTGCCAACTGATGAGGAAGGGGCACTTGAAATAGCACGACGTTCCCGGGGAACCCCCCGCATAGCAAATAGGCTTTTGAGGCGGGTACGGGACTTTGCCCAGGTGCGGGCAGAGGGAACCATTACAAAAGATGTTACTGACAGTGCTCTCGAACTGGAGGGTATTGACCAGAGAGGTTTAATGAATCTGGACAGGAAATATTTGCAAACCATCATTGACTATTACAAAGGTGGCCCGGTCGGGTTGGAAGCCATTGCTGCCACTCTCCAGGAAGAATCGGACACACTGGTGGATATGGTTGAACCGTTCCTTTTGAAAATCGGTTTTTTAAACAGAACATCGACAGGGCGAAAAGCTACTGAACAGGCCTATCAGCATTTAGCCAGAGATGTTTCTGCCTCTCAGAAACCCCTTTTCTAAACACAGTTCCAATCAGTCTGTTGTGGTTTGTATTCTTTTGTTTATATAGTGAAAGGTGAGGTTATGTCTACAGACAGAGATAAGAAGAAAACAGAGAGAATTAAAGAAAAAATACTGTTTCGTCCTGCCCTCGTCTGGGACAGATTAACTGCCAGGGAGCGGAAAGAGGTTTTTGCTTTCGCGGAGGATTACAAAACGTTTCTCAACAGTGCGAAAACTGAACGTGAAGCAGTCAGTGCCATTGAGAAACGTGCCAAGAGAAGTGGTTTTAAAGAGGCGGGGAAACCGGTGCCTCAGAAGAAGATTTACAAGGTGCTCAAGCATAAAGCAATCGGGCTTGCTGTCATAGGAAAAAGACCACCTCGGGAAGGGCTGAAAATAATTGTTTCCCACATTGACGCTCCTCGCCTCGACCTGAAACAGAATCCCCTCTATGAGGATGTTGATCTCGGGCTGCTTAAAACCCACTACTATGGAGGCATAAAAAAGTATCAGTGGGTTGCCTGTCCCCTCGCGCTTCATGGGAAAATCATAAAGAAAGACGGTAGCGAAATTGATTTGCACATTGGAGAAGCTGACACTGACCCTGTGTTTACCATAGCTGATCTGCTGCCTCATCTGGCACGTAAAGCACAATATGGCAAAAAGCTCGGAGATGCCATCGTTGGGGAGAAGCTTAACGCCCTTGCAGGAAGCATTCCCTACCCTGACAGGGAAGCCAGCGAAAGAGTTAAACTGCAGATTGTAGATTACCTGCATGAGACATACGGTTTGATTGAGGAGGATTTCATTAGTGCTGAGCTTGAATTAGTTCCTGCCGGCAAGGCCCGTGATATTGGATGGGATAAAAGTCTCATCGGTGCCTATGGACAGGACGACCGGGTCTGTGCATACAGCAGCCTGCAGGCGATTACGGAAATTGAGCAACCACAAACATCCTCCCTGGTCCTTTTCTTCGACAAAGAAGAAATTGGTAGTGAAGGTAATACAGGTGCCAAGTCCAGATTCCTGGAGGAAATGGTTGCTGAAATATTTAGGCACAGTAATGCAGATATTGCAGATCGGGGTATTGATCAGGCCCTCATGAATTCCCATGCCATTTCTGCAGATGTGAATGGGGCACTTGATCCCGATTACCAGGAAGTGCATGAAAAGAGAAATGCGGCTAAACTGGGTTATGGTGTTTGTATTACTAAATTTACAGGGACCGGTGGGAAGTTTGCTGCGAGCGATGCACACGCTGAGTATGTGGGAATGATCCGCCGGCTTTTTAATCAGCATAATATCGTTTGGCAGACGGGGGAAATCGGAAAGGTAGATGAGGGAGGGGGTGGAACGATCTCCAAATTTATGGCGAGCTATGGACTGGAGATAATCGACTGTGGAACTGCACTGCTCAGCATGCATTCACCTTTTGAAATATCCAGTAAGGCAGATACCTACATGACCTACAGGGCATATAAGGTATTTCTCTCAAAGGGATTTCCACGATGAAGTATATTTTTGGTCCGGTCCCATCCCGGCGGCTCGGTTTTTCTCTGGGAGTTGATCTTGTTCCATTTAAAACCTGCACCCTGGATTGTACTTACTGCCAGCTGGGAAAAACAACCCATAAGACCCTGGAACGGAAGGCGTATACGCCTCTGGATGATACAATTGCTGAACTGAAAGCTGCGCTTAAGCAGCATCAGAAAGTTGACTACATAACTCTCGCCGGTTCGGGGGAGCCCACACTTTCGACTCAACTGGGCCCTATCATTGCCAGTATCAAAGAGATTACGGCAACACCCGTAGCTGTGCTTACCAATGGCACGCTGCTTCACCTAGAGGAAGTGAGAGATGCCCTCCTTTCTGCAGATGTGGTGGTACCTTCCCTTGATACTGTTAGTCAGGAGATTTTTACTGCAATTAACCGCCCCCATCCAGAGCTCACCGTTTCTCAGATGATTACGGGTTTGAAGAGTTTTAGGAGAGTGTTTTCAGGCAAGCTCTGGCTTGAAATTTTACTGGTACGTGGAATCAATGATTCTCCGGGAGAAGTAAAAAAAATTAAAGATGTGCTTTCACCTATCGGTGTTGATATGATTCAGATCAACACCCCGGTGAGGCCTGTTACCGATACCTCCTGTAAGCCGTTAACGCCACAGGAACTTGCCAGCTGTAAAGAGATTATAGGAGACCCCTGCGAGGTGATAGCTTCATTTGATGGAAGGCAACATACCCTGGAAGTAAACCTGCAGGAGAAAATTTGTTCCATGGTAAGTCGTCGTCCCCTCAACCTTGCTGAGATTGCCGACTCTCTTGGAATGGACCGGGATCAAGCGACTGAAGTTCTCTCCCTCTTGGAAGAACAGGGAAAAATTGAAGCTCAAAAACATGGTGTTGAGTTCTATTATCAGGTAAAGCGCTTCTAGTGGCCTATAGTGATCTATGGGTGCTGCAAAGGGGAGAGGGGAGCCCTCTCCTCCTGTAAAGGATACTGTATCATGATCGTTCTAAAGACAGCCCATGAAATAGACCAGTTGCGATTGAGCAGCCAGATTGTTGCGAAGGTGCTTTCTGAACTGAGCCGGCAGATTGCGCCCGGGATTACAACCAAAGAGCTAAACGATATGGCAGAGGAATCTGCCCGGGCTCAGGGTGCTCTTCCCGCATTTAAGGGGTACCGGGGATTTCCCGCAAGCCTCTGTGCCTCGATAAATGACCAGATTGTTCACGGGATTCCTGACGGGAAAAAACTGAAGGAGGGGGATATTATAAGTTTAGACTTTGGCACCAAACTGAACGGGTTTTATGGTGATGCTGCGGTAACCCTCCCGGTTGGTAAGATTGGGAAGAGAACAGAGGAATTACTCCTCGTGACGGAGGAATCCCTCTACAAAGGAATTGAGCAGGCCCTGGTGGGGAATCGGCTCTCTGATATTTCCCAGGCAATTCAGGCCCATGTAGAAAAACATGGATTTTCAGTAGTCCGGGACTTTGTAGGCCATGGTATAGGAAAGGCTCTCCATGAAGAGCCCCAGATTCCAAATTTTGGAGTGCCCATTCCTAACCCGCGACTTCAGGAAGGAATGGTTTTTGCCATTGAACCTATGGTCAATGAGGGGAGCTATGAAATGAGAATTCTTTCCGATGGCTGGACGGCAGTGACCGCTGACGGGAAGCTTTCCGCCCACTTTGAGCACACCATTGCCATTACCAGTAAAGGGCCTGTCATTTTAACTGAACAACCGGAACACATAAGAGGTAAACGGTAAAATGGCTTTAAAGGAAGTTCTCACCTTTCCAAATCCCGTCCTCAGAGAAACTTCGGAGACGGTGGAGGCGGTTAGTGGAGATATAAAGAGTTTGATTGATGATATGACGGAAACCATGTATGCCTTTCGTGGAGTTGGTTTAGCCGCGATTCAGATAGGGGTACCCAAGCGTGTGATTGTCGTTGACGTCGGGGAAGGATTAGTTGCACTGGTCAATCCAACAATTTGCAAGAAAGAGGGTGAAGTTCAGATGGAAGAGGGCTGTCTCTGTTTACCCGGAGTACTGGTTGACGTGAAACGAAGTGAGCACGTTACCGTTAAGGGTCTTGATGCAAAGGGTGAAGAAGTTATTATTGAAGCAGAGGGCCTTTTAGCACGTGCGCTGCAGCATGAAATAGAACACCTGGATGGCATTCTCATCATTGACAAGGTGTCAAGAATTAAGCGGGAGCTTCTAACCAGCCCATTGCGCAAGTTGGCCAAAGAACATGCTGCGGCGAAGAAGAGCTGACAAACCAGTCCACAATCAGCAGTCAACGGTCTACACACTCACCCGGTCACATTTTTTTTGAATAGTAATACTGTGCTTGGAGTGGTGGAGTAATGGAATACTGGATAAGGATTTTTTTTCACTACTCCATCACTCCGTTACTCCAATTTTTTAATCAGCAATTCTAAGAACTTGATACCCGAGAACTTTAAGGAAGGTAAGAGTGAGAGGCTTTAGAGGTTATGCCTGAACTGCCTGAAGTTGAGACCCTGCGAAGAAGTTTAGTAAAAAAAATCAAGGGCAAAAAGATAGTTGATCTTACTATTACACTGCCCAGTATGGTGAGGCGCTTTATTTCCAGAAAGGAACTCATAAGAAGAGTACGTGGCAACACTGTTGTGGCTGTGAAACGAAGAGGGAAATCCTTACTGCTTATCCTTGACTCATCGGATGTTTTGATTGTTCGACTCGGCATGACTGGTCAACTGATATGGAGTTCTCATTACCGACCGGTCAAGGTTGATAAATATACACACATCATTATTCATTTTGGAAAAGGGGAAAGGGTTCTCTTTCGTGATGTGCGGCAATTTGGAGAAATGTATCTTACGGAAAAAAGCGACCTTGAAAATATACTCAAGATGGGTGCCGAGCCGTTAAAACGGGGGTTTACCCCTGAAATTCTGGGAATGATTACTTCTTCAACTGTAAAAATCAAAAATCTCCTCATGGATCAAAGGAGAATCGCAGGAATAGGAAATATTTATGCTGATGAAATACTCTTTGAGGCAGGCATTCACCCTCTTAAACAGGCGTGTTCACTTAAGGGTACGGAGCTTAAAGGCCTCCATCAGGCAATAGGCCTTGTCTTACGTGAAGCAATAGCCTGTAAGGGAGATACCTTTTCGGATTATCGCACCCTTTCCGGTGGTCAGGGTACCTATCAGCATTTTCACCGGGTCTATCAAAGGGAGGGTGAGCCATGCAAAAGATGCAGGGGCTCAATTGTGCGGATCAAACTCTCTGGACGCAGTTGCCATTTTTGTCCGAGCTGTCAGATATAGTAGGTCCTCTGGTTTTAACCACCTCATCAATTTAACTTGACAAAAGTTTTATAACTAGCTATATACTAATAAGTTTTAGATTGATGAGGGGGCCTGATGCTAAAGAAATTCTTCCTGTTTTTCATTCCTGTAAGCTTGTTTTCGGTAATCCTGTTATCCGGAGTTTCAAGTTGGGGAGCAGAGTCACTAACTCCAGTCCCACCTGCCTGTCCCACCTGTTGTGAAACATTAAAGCCCCATCCAGGCATCTCAGCAGATGATCTCATGAGAATTAAATATCATGTCAAGTACACCAAGTTTGCACAGGACTACAGGGGATATGGTTACTTTAAGTTCGGTCCTGCGGGTGGACCTGTGCGGTCACGATACTGGAGCCGCTACCGCATCATTCTCAACGGGAAGAACACAGAGTTTGATTACAAGGATTTGATAACCCTTCTGGGACCGCAGATTGTGAAGGGGCTGTCAGTTTTAAACTGGACATATCTCGACCCGGAGAAGGACCAGGAGGTCTGGGTTTGGCTCCCCAGCCTGAGAAAGGTGAGACGCATGTCACAGGCTGAAGAGGCTGACCCCTTCTGGGGTTCGGATTTTACTACAGAAGATGTATCCACCAGGAAGTGGGAGGATGAAACCTATACCATGGTGGGAGAGAAGAAATTCCCCGGTCACTTTTCCTTTTTTACTGAAAAAATGTACTATGAAAATTCTGATTGTTATGTAATAGAAGGCAAGCCCAAAAAGAAGGATTGGTATTATTCAAAACGTCTTATGTGGTTGAATAAAGACTTTGGCGGACTTATTTTTGATGAAGTTTTTGATAAAGACGGGAAAAAAAGCAAGACTTTTTTAAAGACCTATGAAATCAGAGAGAATGGCTGCATCCCTCAGATTTTTCTTGAGGGGGAAGATCAGATTACCCATCACAAAACCGTTATTGGCTTTGACAAGGAAGATGTAATTTTTAATACCGGTATGAGTGAAGGGTTCTTTTCACAGAAGACCCTCATGCGATCAAAGTGGTAGACAGCAACGGTTATGCTTCAAAAGACTTCCGGATGCTATTCTCCCTCCGGCTCCTGCCGGGCTGATTTTGCACAGCGAAAACCTATTATGTGACTCTGGTGAACAGGTACATTTCTCGCCCGTTCAGCACACCTCAGCTGTTCTTCCTTGTTACTCCAGGCTCCACCCCGATAAACACGATAGAGGCCACTCTCCGGCCCCTGCGGGTTTTTTTCGGGGCTCTCTTTGTAGTAGGCTTGACCATACCAGTCAGCACACCACTCCCAGACATTTCCAGCACTATCATAGAGGTTAAAAGCATTCGGGGGAAAGGTTCCGGTAGGCTTCAGCTGGTTTTCAACTGTGATGCTGGTAAAATGGTTGGCGTCGTGCTTAGTAATCCGATCTCCCCAGGGGTAGCGTTTCTTCACCAGCCCTCCCCGTGCAGCTTTTTCCCATTCTGCCTCTGTGGGAAGGCGTTTACCCGCCCAGGTGGCATAGGCAACTGCATCCTCCCAGCTCACAAGAACCACGGGAAAGTCGGCTTTTCCCGGTGGATAGTTATGATCTTTCCAGTTGTAGGGTTGAGCCCACTCGGTGTTGACCTGAGGCGCACGGTGGCCGGTTTCATCAATAAACTGTTTATACATCAGGTTGGTCACTTCATAACAGTCAATCCAAAAGTCATCGAGGTATACCCGATGACCGGGCATTTCATCATAGTGATTGCTGCTTTTATCTGTACTACCCATAAAAAAATCACCAGCAGGGATGAGGACCATCAAGGCACCATCCTTACCCGTATCAGAGGAAAGGCGGCAGGTGGTTTCGGGAATTTCACCGGAGGAAGTTTTCCCTGTAAGGGATGTAGGGTTTTGAAGATAGAGGGCTGTTAAAGCCACGGTAATCAGGAGTAGTAACAGGACAATGAAGACTCGTTTACTCATTTTTCCTATCTCCAATAGAAAAATCAATTAGAAGACTTCTTGCGCTTAAAGAGGTTGAGCAGGAAACCATCCTTTAAATCTACAGCACCATTGGGGCACACCTCCATGCAGCACAGACACTGGATGCACTCCTGTCTGGTAATTTCAAAGCCGCTTTCACTGGAGGATATGCAGTGGACAGGGCAGGCCTTATAACAGTTACCACACTGCAGGCATTTGTTTTTATCTATAAACGGGCTTGTGGTAAGGGGACCTTTAAGAATCCTCATGAGTATTCTGCGCAGGAGGGCGGGTTGGGTCAGCAGGGGAGGAAGGATGAAATTATCCGGCGCCGCCGCAGTGACCGGTAGGCCTTTTAAAACAATGTTATCAAGACTGGCAGTTCCGTATCCTTCGTTTAAGGCTATATGGAGAACGGGATAGTGTTCCGGAGGCACCCCGATTAATTTTGCAATAACCGCATCAACTGCAACTGCCTCGGTACCCGAAATGATAAGCCCCAGGTCCTTGGGATTTCCGAATCCCGGACCTTTACCTTCCATGGCAACAATCCCGTCAACGATAGAAAGAGCCGGCTTAATGAGGGTACAAAGGTCAAGTAACATCCGTGCAAAACAGGTATGTCCCTGCTCAGCGGTTTTTACATGCCACTGGGCTTTACGTGCCCCCGGAATACAGCCAAAGATGTTTTTTACCGCGAGGGTAAGGTAGGTAAAGCTGTGGGTCTTAAGCTTGGGAAGGTTGATTATGGTATCGGCTTCAAGGACAGCCTTTCCAATTGTAAAATGTTTAAAAAGTTTTCCGGCGGGATGCTTAACCTCGACCGGTTCAAATTCAACGATTTCTATCCCCAACTCCCGGGCAACCTCAGCGATGCCACATTTTTCAGCGACCTTCAGGGCAGTTCCCATTTGGGGACTGTCCCCGATGACCGGTTTCGCACCTGCCGACATGACTAATTGGGCTACCGCCTTCAAAACTGCAGGATGGGTGTTGACACACTTCTCCGGTGTCCTGCCAACGAGAAAATTCGGCTTGAGCAGCACACGGTCTCCGGGGGATATGAAGGAGTCTAATCCACCGAGCAGGGCTATTCCTTCTTCGACCTTCTTAAGAACCTTTTCATGCTGGTAATCTTCACACCGGACAATGGATACGGTTTCACTCATGAGCAGTGCCTTTCATGCTGTGGTGTGCCCAGGTAACTGTCTGCAGGAAAACTCCTTTAGAACTTTTAAGACTTGATTGTTTTTTCAAGGAATTTGATGAAGTAGATAAGACCTGTCCAGAGGGTAATCATTATTGCTATCCAGAGGGTGATCATGCCGACAAGGTGAAAATTGATAGTCCAATAGGTATAGTGAATGATCAGGCATCCAATGGCAAAGAGTTGGAATGCCGTCTTGTATTTGGCCAATTTGCTTGACTCGATAATTATCCCTTCACGGGCAACCGCAATGCGTAAGCCGGTCACTGCTACCTCTCTGGCAACAATGATAACAACCATCCAGGCAGGTACCCTGTTGAGGGAAAGGAGCATAATCAGGGTGATGCATACCAGGATCTTATCAGCCAGGGGATCTAAGAATTTTCCTAACGTAGTGATGATGTTCTGCTTTCGAGCGACGTAACCGTCCAGCCAATCCGTAAATGCTGCAAGACCAAAGATAATCGCAGCAATGAGAGAGGAGGTTTTGCTGGTGGAATAGAGAAAAATTACCATCAGCAGAGGAACAATAAAAATCCTCGTAAGGGTTATATTATTAGCAAGATTAAAAATGCGTTTCGCCATGATTCAAACAACCTGATTCAGTGTGCTGGTCATTTATCCGGAGTACTTTTCTCTTCTATTCGAGGAAACAGAGGGGGTATTTTCTTGAGGGTTGTCCCTTCGACTAATTGCCCCCACTGCTGGGTGTTGGCAGTGCTCTGCTGGGATAAGGGCTGATCAATTCCGAGGGCCTGCCACATTGCTTCTGCTGATGAAGGTATGAACGGTGATAGAAATAATGCAATAAAGCGTAACGATTCGAGCATAGAGTACATTACCGTAGCCAGTCTATCCTGCCTGCTGGTATCCCGGGCGAGTGACCACGGGGTAGTTTCATCTATGTACTTATTGGTCATGCTTACCAATTTCCAGATGGCATCAAGTGATTTGTGTAAAGCAATCTCTTTCATGTGGGTGTCAAGCTCTTGAGTGATTTTCAGGGCTGTTTCCCGTAATTGTTCATCAATACCTTCAGGGGTGGATGGTTTCGGTACACGTCCCTCAAAGTACTTGAATGTCATGGCAAGTATGCGATTAAATAAATTGCCCAGATCGTTGGCCAGGTCGCTATTAATACGGTGAATGAGTGCTGTGTGAGAGAAATCACAGTCCAGTCCGAAGGTCCCTTCCCTCAGAAGAAAAAACCGGATGGCATCTGTTCCGTATTTTTCAATCAACATATTGGGTTCCACCACGTTGCCTAGTGATTTTGACATTTTTTTCCCCTCTACGGTCCACCAACCATGGGCAAATACGGTTCGGGGAGGTGTAAGGCCCATAGCTTTAAGCATGGTTGGCCAATAAACGCTGTGGGTTGTGAGAATGTCTTTGCCAATGAGATGGACGGCATTGTTCCACAGGGAGGAAAATGCAGCATTGTCTTTAAGATATCCTGGAATACTCACGTAGTTAATCAGGGCGTCGAACCACACATAGGTTACGTAGTCACTGTCAAAAGGAAGAGGAATTCCCCAAGAGAGACGTTTGTGGGGACGTGAAATGCACAAATCTTCGAGTGGCTGTCTTAAAAATCCCAGTATCTCGTTTCGGCGGGTTTTGGGAAGGATAAAGTGATCGTGATCTTCAATATACTGTATGAGCCACTTGTGATAGGTGCTCATACGGAAAAAGTAATTGGACTCCTGTATCTGCTGAACCGGGCGCCCGCATTCAGGGCAGCATCCTTCACTGAGGTCCTTTTCTGTCCAGAACCGCTCATCGGGAACACAGTACCATCCTTCATAGCTCGTTTGATAGATGTCCCCTTTTTCGTAGAGTTGTGTGAGGATTTTTTGAACAACTGTTTTGTGCCGTTCTTCAGTGGTTCGTATGAAATCATCATTTGAAATGTTAAACTTCTTCCAGAGGTCTTGAAAACGTACAACCATTTGGTCGCAGTGTTCTTGAGGGGAAATATTCCTTTCAAGGGCTGCTTCCTGCACTTTTTGACCATGCTCATCGGTACCTGTCAAAAAGAAGACATTATAACCTGCCATACGGTAGTAGCGGGCTAAAACGTCGGCTGCTACAGTTGTGTAAGCATGACCGATGTGAGGAATATCATTGACATAGTAGATTGGTGTTGTTACGAGGAAACTATCTTGCATATACTATCCTATGGTTTATCTTTCTTTCCGTTTTTGAGTAGTCCTTCTCTTTTAAGGTCCTCAAGGGTCAGTTCTATTTCTTTACCACCGCCTTCAGGCCTGACCCATACTTTTTTTCGTAAAATATCCTGTTTTGTGACTTTACCTGTTGCAAGTTCTGTCGTTACTTTTTTCCCGCACTTGGGAAGTGTCTTTTTGCACTCACAATAGGTTTCATGTTCATATTCCAGGCAGCACATCAGTCTTCCGCACACCCCGGAGATTTTTGTCGGATCGAGAGATAGCCCCTGATCCTTGGCCATCCTGACGGTGATGGGATCAAAATCCTGCAGGAACAGGGAACAGCACAGCTCTCTTCCGCAGCGTCCAAGTCCTCCTATCATTTTAGCACGGTTACGTGCGCCTATCTGTTTCATTTCCACACGGGCATGAAAATCAGAGGCCAATGTTTTTACCAGATTTCTAAAATCTACTCTTCCTTCAGCAGAAAAGTAACAAATGAACTTGTTGATATTGGGAATGTGTTCAACTCTAACAAGATTCATGGGAAGCCCCATCTCTTTAATCTTTGCCGTACAGGCTTGATGTGCCTCCTGTTCCTTGTGTTCTTTCCGTGATTCGTAATCAAGATCTGCATCGGTTACCTTGCGTATGACCCTCGAATGATGTTTTTGAGAGGAAATCTCAGAATCACTTTCGGTCAGCTTAACAACAGTGCCCATCTTGAGGCCGTCTTCCCACTCAACCATCACCTTGTCACCTGTTGTCAAGTCAAGATCACGTGTATCGTAATCGGAAAGAGTACGTTCTTTAATGAGCCTGATCTTTGCAATATGTTTCATGTCTGTACTATCCTTTTCTCAACTGTGGTATTTGTCAAAAGCTAAACCACAGAAATTTAAATGCCTAAAATTATGGATTTAACAAACAAATTCAATCTTGTTTCTAACCGCAAAGACGCAAAGTGCGCTAAGACATCAAAAGTAAAAACACACTATTTAGCCTCGCATCATACTTATTTCTGTATATAATTCATCTTTATTAGGTTTTCTCTGCGTTCTTTGCGTCTCTGCGGTGCAAATAAATCTTGTTCCATCAATCCGAAATCTGCAATGAGGGACTCTGTGGTTTCATGGGTTCTACTTTTCATGAAACTTTTGACAGTATTTCTGCTGCAAACACTAATGGGAAAGCCTCAGAAGCATTGATTCTGTGGCGAGCCGTATGTTAACATTTTCCTGCACAGCTGCCTGTGTCTCATTTACAATCTGCATCTTCTCAAAAAGAGTGATCCAGCCGGTGTGTGAGGAAACCGTTTTGGCTGAGGATACGAGATCTTTATTGATAAAGTGCCGGGGATGATTTGTTACTTTCCCTACAGCGCAATCTCTCAACCACACCTTAAGCATATCAAGTTTTTCCAGCACCGTCTCTTTATCCTCACCGATGAGTGGGGCACAATCCATAATAGCTGTAATAGAATCTTTTCTCACGTTATTAAGTGCTTCGATGAGAGTTTTACGCTCTGCAAGTGAATCATTTTCTGCCCATCCTAATGCTTTGCCAAGACTTCCCTCAGCCAAAGAAGCAATCAGCTGAATGTCATCAGGGATCTTTCCTCTCAGCTTTTCCTGAAGAAGTTCCATGATCAGCGATTCAGCGAGGGGCTTAAACATCAGTCTCTGACACCTCGATCTAATCGTAGATGGAACCCGGTATGGAATTGCGGTTAAGAGTACTAGAATGGTGTGGGGAGGTGGCTCTTCTAATGTTTTTAACAAACAGTTGGAAGATTGGATAGTCATACGGTCAGCACTGTCAATAATTACAATCTTATTGGTTCCCTCATAAACGGTGTAGGCAATTTGTTCCTGCATTTTTCTAATCTGACTAATCTTAATAGTGTCTCCCTCAGGTTTGATGACCAGAGTATCGGGATGGGTATCACTGGTTATCTGTTTGCAGGGAATACAGTTGTCACAAAAATTATCAGGAGAATTTGTGCAATGGAGAATTTTTGCCAGAGCACGTGCTGAAGTCATTTTCCCAATGCCGGTAATGCCCGTAAAAAGATACGCATGGGCAAGGGTATTCCCCCTGGTTGCATTCTTAAGGATTTCTATCTGCTTGTCGTGACCCCTTATAGCCTCTAATGACATTTCATAAACCTCAAATCCGAAGATCAAAATCCAAACTTACTTTTCACCGCAAAGACGCAAAGTACGCTAAGATTTAAAAAGTAAAAACAAACTCTCTATTCTTGATTTACACTTATTCCTGTATTTTCATTTTAATCTATTTATATTCTGCCTTTTGTTACTTTGCGCTCTCAGCGTCTCTGCGGTAAAAATAAATCTTGATTCAGCATCCGGTTCAGGGTTATCCGCTTTGCGCCTCTAGCTTTGTAAGAACAGCTGACCGTATTAATCCATGTACCGTAGAAGGGTTTTCTCTGCCATCAACAATGCAGAAACGAGTACTATCGTTCTCTGCAATGTCAAGATATCCTGACCTTACTGCTTGATGGAACTCTAAACACTTCTCTTCAAAGCGATCTTCACAAGGCCCTTCAAGAGTTTGGGCTATCCTGTCCTGTGCCCGTTTTAGCCCTATTTCTACCGGACAATCGATCAGGATGGTAAGATCTGGAATGAGAGTATCCGTCACGAACTGGTTGAGTAATACTATAAAATCTTTGCTCAGTTCCTGTGCATACCCCTGGTAGACAAGGGTGGCATCGGTAAATCTGTCACAGATAACCACATTTCCGTTCTGTAAAGATGGTTGTATTACATTTTTTACATGTTGAGCACGGGCGGCTTGATAGAGCAGGAGTTCAGTTTTTAGATCGATTTCGCTGTTGCAGGAATCGAGCAGGATACTTCTAATCTTATCGCCGATGGGAGTTCCTCCCGGCTCTCTGGTAGTAACTACCTTGAAACCCCGACCTTCCAGAAATTCCTTAAGTAATTGAATTTGGGTGGTTTTACCACATCCCTCTATGCCCTCAAAGGTGATAAAGAAACTCATAGATAATACCGTGGGTTAGCTGTGTTTGACTCTGGGAGCTGGTTGCCGCTGAAATCTTCACTATCTGGAACCAAACTTCTCGTAGGAAACGAAATCATTGAGTGTTTTTCGTGAAGGTGGTTTTATGGTCCCATCAGGGTATCCAAGGGGGGTCATTTCAACCACCGTAACACCCTCAGGGACCTCCAGGAGGCGAGCCACTTCCTTTGCATCAAAGAATCCTACATGTACGGTACCCAACCCACGTGCATGGGCAGCCAGGGTGAGACTGTGCATCGCCAGGGCAACATCAAACATACACCAGTCCCCCTTATCGGTTGCCGGTTTACCCTTAAAATATCCTGACTTTCCCACCTGTGCACAGGCTACAATGACAATGGGTGCTTCACGCAGGGCAGAACATGCAGGATTTCCGGAAGGCATTGTTTCTGATAGTTTTTTTTTCGTGTCACTATCTTTAACGACAATTAATTCCCAGCACTGTGTGTTTGCCCAGGAAGGTGCCCAGCGGGCTGCTTCCAGTACCTCCGCTAAATCCATATCGGTTATAGCATCGGGCTTGTACTTCCTGATGCTTCTCCGTTCTTTTAGTGCTGTTATAACATCCATGTACACCTCCTCAATACCTGCAAAAAATTTGCAGATACAAATCTCGAAATCGCAAAACGAAACGCCCAAAATCAACGCTCAAAATTCAAAACAGGTGTTTCAGTCATTTGAATTTTTGCCTGCCCGGTGAAATAAGCAGAAAATTTCATTAGGGTTATTTGAATTTGTTTCGTGCTTCGTGCTTAGGATTTCGGATTTTGCATCATTGGTTATCACCCACACAGTATCAAGGATCCCAAGGACTGTATGGAAGGAAAACTAATTAATTTTATTAGTGTTAAGTAACAAATCTACTGTTTTCTGTCAAGTTTCATATGGTAAAAAAGCTGATGTAAAAAATCCTTGACAGTTCAAAAGTCCCTATGTTACTTAGACTTCTAAGTATCAGTTGTTTAAGGGAATCATGAACAGGGAGGTTCCGGTGGCAGAGAAAAAGATTAGGGCTATGGTGGCGAAACCCGGTTTGGATGGGCATGATAGGGGTGCTAAGATAATTGTACGTGCACTTCGTGATGCGGGGATGGAAGTCGTGTATACGGGTTTGCGGCAAACACCTGAACAGATTATTAGTGCCGCACTACAAGAAGACATTGATGTACTCCTATTAAGTATTCTTTCAGGGGCTCATAACCACCTTTTTCCTGCAGTTGTAAAGGGATTGCAGGGGAAGGATATGTCACAGGTCCTTGTGATCGGGGGAGGTGTGATCCCGCAAGAAGATATTCCGAAGCTCAAAAATGCCGGGATTTCAGAAATTTTTGGACCGGGCACTTCCACGGAAACGATCATCACCTACATCAGGGAAAACCTTCCTTCTTAGACTACCACACCATCACTGCAATTGGTTGTACCCTATGGAACTAGTACACGAGGCATTGAAGGGCTCTGAGCGTGCTATTGCCCGGCTTATCACCATAGTGGAAAATGAGCTTCCTGGCTGGATAGAGGTCATGCGGGAACTTTATCCCCACACCGGGACAGCATATGTGGTTGGTATTACCGGCCCTACAGGGTCAGGTAAAAGCACCCTGGTGGATCGTGTTGCCCTTGCCCTCTGCACAAAAGGTTTTAGCGTTGGTATTGTGGCCATTGACCCTTCAAGCCCCTTCACCGGAGGTGCTCTGTTAGGGGACCGCATTCGTATGCGTGAAGTGGTTTCACAGGAAAAGGTTTTTATTAGAAGCCTTGGAACGAGGGGAGGGCTGGGAGGTATTTCACGGGCAACCTCTGATGTGATCAAGATCCTTGATGCCTCGGGAAAAGAGTTTATCCTCATTGAAACCATCGGGGTAGGGCAGGATGAGGTTGAAATTGTACAGGTGGCGGATACCTCCATTGTGGTTTCTGTGCCGGGTCTGGGAGATGATATTCAGACCATTAAAGCGGGTATTATGGAGATTGGGGACATCTTTGTGGTTAACAAGGCGGACCGGGAGGGGGCCGATCATGTTGTCACTATGATCAAAGCCATGCTGGACCTTAACCCGGTATCCCAAAGCTGGAAACAGCCCGTCATTAAAACTGTGGCTACTGAGAACCGCGGGGTTGATCAACTCCTTGAACAGATGATGCTGCATCGCCAACACCTCATGGATAGCGGTCTTTTGACGGCTAAACGAAAGGATCGGATTGGACGGGAAATTAAAAAACTGTTAGAGCACAGAATTTCCCTGTATGTGCATGATCAAATGAATAAAATTGATTTCTTGAAAGAAACCGTTGAACAGATCAACCACCGTAAGGAAGACCCCTATTCCTGTGTTGATCGTTTACTCAAGGTGCTGGAAGAGAAGGAAAAATCATAAAACCACCAAATAAAGAAGTCAGAAGACAGGAGACAGAATCGAAAAAAAATGAACGTTGAACATCGAACGTCCAACATCGAATGTTGAATGAAAGAAAGCAAAGAGAAGGACGAAAGACGACCAATCAAGTGACTGAATGACGAATAAGTGAGGGGAGAACTTTTCCCGTTTTGGTTTTTAATTTTAGGCATCTAGGCACTTTAGCTCAATTTAGGCATTTAAATTCTCTGTGGTTCATTTTTGAATTACAGGAATGACAAGGAAAGGAGAGAAGGATGAAAGTAACAAAATTAGATCACATCGGTATTGCAGTAAAAAATATGGACGAAGCCCTTGCCTTTTATCGTGATACCCTGGGAATTACTTCCGTGGGAACCGAAGTAATCGAAGAACAGAAGGTCAAGGTCGCCTTCCTGCCAGTGGGTGATACCGAGCTTGAATTGCTCGAATCCACCGCACCCGATGGACCGGTTGCAAAGTTCATTGAGAAGCGGGGAGAAGGAATTCAACACATAGCACTGAGAGTTGAAAATATTGAAGAGGCTTTGGGAGAACTCAAAGAGAAGGGTTTCCAACTCATAGACCAGCAACCGCGCTATGGTGCGGGAAATGCCCAGATTGCCTTTCTTCATCCTAAAGCAACCGGAGGGATCCTGCTTGAGCTCTCTGAGAGAAAGTGAGATGAGGTTCACGGTAAGTGCATAACATCGTTAGGGTTCCAATTTTTTTGCTTTTTCCCACAGCAGTTCCATTTCCTCTAATGAAGTCTTAGTGATATCATGTCCGGCATCACGTAAGGACTGCTCTATAAAGTGAAATCGTTCAGTAAACTTTTTGATGGTTTTTCGCAGTACAGCTTCTGAATCAATCTTCATAAACCGACTGAGATTTACCAGGGAGAACAAAACATCTCCTAACTCAGCTGCTATTTTGTTGCTATCCTTTAGTTCCATGCTTTCTTTTAGTTCACCCAGTTCTTCTTCTATTTTTTCGAAAATCTGTTGGGGTGACTGCCAGTCAAACCCAACCTGGGATGCTTTTTGTGTGAGGAGCTGTGCCTGAATCAGTGCAGGTAGAAAAGCTGGAATACCATCGAGTACCGATAGGCCGGCAACCGGTTTGCCCTCCAGTTCTTTTTTTATAATGCGCCAGTTAGCCTTTACCTCGTCGGCAGTGGTTGCTTTTTTGTCGGCAAACACGTGAGGGTGACGTCTAATCATCTTTTCCGTGACTTCAGCTATGACGTCATGGATTGTGACAGCACTGGTTTCTTCCAGTATATCTATCAGAAATATAATGAGAAATAGCACATCTCCTGCTTCCTCTTTGATATGTTCCGGATTATTTTGATCAATGGCATCAAGTATTTCATAGGTTTCGCCGATAAGATATGACTTAAGGTCTTGAAGTGTCTGTTCCCGGTCCCATGGGCATCCGTCGGGTCCCCGTAATGTTTTGACCAGAGATATAATATCTTCAAGATTTTTTTTACTGTTCATTGCGACATCCTCCGAGGTAGGGAAATGGGAGTACTCATACCGAAAGTTTGCACCATGAAAAGACTTGCATCCGCCAGGGTAATGTGATAGAACCTGTACATACATTTTTTAGAGAAGAAAGCACTATCCCCGTTGTCCTGAACAGCGGGGTTATTCGCTTTTAACCCTGTGCTACCATATAAAACAGAATGAAGATTGTATACGATACACTTGTTTGTAATACTAGTGCAAACACTGATATTATCGATATTACCCATGAAGTTGAAGAGACAGTGCGGTCGTCAGGCATTAACAATGGTACGGTTCTACTTTTTGTATCAGGTTCAACCGCAGCCTTAACCACCATTGAATATGAATCCGGTGTCGTGAGTGATCTCGAAAAGGCCATAGAACGGATAGCTCCTCATACCATACCCTATGAACACGATCGACGATGGGGTGACGGTAATGGATATGCCCATGTAAGAGCTGCTCTTATAGGTGCCAGTCTTTCGGTGCCCTTGCGGGAGGGGACTATGCTCCTGGGTACCTGGCAGCAGATTGTCGTCCTTGATTTTGATAACCGTCCCAGAAAAAGGGAGCTTCAGGTTCAGATTTCTGGATTGTAATCGGACTGGGATAATCACTAACGTTTCAATAGGTACTGTGGTGGTCAAGAAAGATAAAGACACTACTGCACAATTAACATTTGAAGACAACACCCTTATCAAAACCCTGCTTGGAGAATACGATGAAAATCTGAAGTTCATTGAAAAATCTCTCAAGGTCAGGATCGCGGTACGGGGTAATAACATCACTATTCGCGGTGGGGTAGAAAACAGTAAACTTGCTCAACGATTGCTGCAGGAGCTCTACTTTCTGATTGAATCCAAGCACCCTGTTTACCACAATGAGATAGATTATGCTATAAAGATTTTACGGGATAATGAACAGGCTCATTTAAAAGATGTTTTTCTTGATACCATTCACGTTTCACCTAAGCAAAGACTGATTTCACCCAAGAGCCTTGTTCAAAAAAAATATATTGATGCTATAAGGACCTATGATATTGTTTTTGGGATTGGCCCGGCAGGGACCGGCAAGACCTATTTGGCCATGGCCATGGCTATTGCTGCACTGGTAAAGAAAGAGATTGACAGGATTATTCTCACCAGGCCTGCTGTAGAAGCGGGAGAAAAACTGGGATTTTTACCTGGAGACCTCTATGAAAAGGTCAATCCCTATCTCAGGCCACTCTATGATGCGCTGCATGATATGATGGATTTAGAGAAGGCATCACGCTTGCTGCAAAAAGGTATTATTGAAGTTGCGCCGTTGGCTTTTATGAGAGGACGCACCTTGAACGACTCTTTTGTCATCCTTGATGAAGCCCAAAACACCACCTCCGAACAGATGAAAATGTTTCTTACACGGTTGGGTTTCAGTTCAAAGGCAGTCATCACCGGGGATATAACCCAGGTAGATTTGCCCTCTGGTAAGCCATCAGGATTAATAGAAATTCAGAAGATATTAGCACCAATTGATGGAATAAATTTTGTTTACTTCTCGGAAAAAGATGTCGTCAGGCATCCTTTAGTGCAGGCAATCATCCGTGCTTATGAAAGGGCTGATTCCTGTTAGCTCCTTTAAGTGATTGGTGGAGCAAAAACCCTCATTGTTATTTAGAGAATTGTTATGGTCTGGTTTGGTAAAAGAAAGAAACGGTCGAAACTAATTGAGCCTGGTCCCCAAAAGATTTCACTGCTGAAACACCCTGCTCTCTATAAAGGGCTGCTTCTCCTTGCGACCTGCTTGATTATTGCGAGCCTTATTTCCCCTCGTATACCTTCTACCGTTCCGTCCTACAAGGTGGGTGATGTTTCAGATCAGAATATAAAAGCACTGCAGGATTTGCTGGTAGAAGACACCTCCTCCACCGCTGCAAAGCGGTTGGAAAACGAGGTGAAGAGTCCCTCCATATACGATTTTGATGCCGATGCCTCTGAAGAGGTGCGTAACAGGATTGGGGCTACATTTAAACACTTAAGGACCATCTCAGAAGATCCAGCTGAGAAACTTTCCTTGGATGAACAGAAGGTAATCTTTGGAGAAAGTCTGGAAATAGAGATTACTGATAAACACTTCAAAAGTTTTTTTACAAATCGCTTTGGTCCCAATGTTGTCGAATTTATTACGGGCTTGATTGATGAACCCCTTGGTGCAAAGGTGGTTGTTGACAAGGCAGTATTACAAAGTGATAGAACCAAAGGCATTACTATACGGAACGTACAGACTCAGGAAGAATTCCTTCTAATAGATTTGTCTTCCATCCGTGATCTGGAAGAGATGAAGGAAGAGGTTGGCAAGAGTGCCGAGAAAAAACTTAAAAGGCTTTCGAGGTCATTGCGTTCTGCTGTTGTTGCTACTGCACAGCAATTGATAAGGCCTACCCTTACCTTCAACAAGAATGAGACCCAGGCACGCAAACTCAGGGCACGTAGTGAAACGAACCCTGTTTATTTTAAACTGAAAAAGGGTGAGATGATTATCCGTGAAGGGGACAAAGTCACGGAGGAAATATTTCTAAAGCTCCAGACCTTAAACCAGATGAAGCAGGAAACCAACCCTCTCATTTCTACGATAGGAATATTTCTGCTGGTCTTGATGATTGTTTCCCTCTTTTACACCTTTTTCCCGGGAAGTATTAGAAGGTTTAATTTGAAAGGTAAAGACTATCTCCTGTTAAGCATGGTCCTGGTTGCCATGGTCATGATAATTAATGCCTCTACCTTTTTATCGGGGGCCATTGGTAAGGCCTTCCCCATTGTTCCCTCCGATGCCTTTTTGTACGGTACCCCGTTTGCCCTGGGTGCCATACTCATTGCAATTGTTCTCAATGTGGAGCTAGCGGCAATGTTTTCCGTTGTGCTCGCAATTATGAGTGGCATCCTGCTTGATAATCAATTGAGATTTTTTGTCTATCCCTTTATTGCCAGCATTGTTGCTGCTCAGCAGGTGGTTTTATGCAAGGAGAGAAGGACACTCATTCGGGCTGGTCTTATTACCGGAGTGGTTAATGTTTTACTTATCTTATGTTTTGCAATTATCGAGCAGAACCTCTTTAATTTTGAGGCACTCTTCCATTTGAGCTTCGGCTTTCTGGGGGGATTACTTACCGGCGTTATTGCAACAGGTTTTGTCCCGCTCATTGAAATCACTTTTGACTACACAACCAATATTAAACTGTTAGAAATAGCTGATCTCAACCAGCCACTCTTAAAAGAACTGAGTATCAAGGCACCGGGTACCTACCAGCACAGTATTATGGTGGGAAACCTGGTGGATGCTGCTGCTGATACGGTAGGGGCTAACTCACTGCTTGCCAGGGTGAGTGCCTATTATCACGATATCGGTAAGGTAAAAAAGGCCACCTACTTTGTTGAAAATCAGATTAAGGGGGAAAACAAACATGAAAAGCTTTCCCCTAACATGAGCAGCCTCATTCTACTGGCCCATGTCAAAGACGGTGTGGAGTTAGCCAAGGAGAAGAGACTCGGTGGTGCTATTCGGGATATTATCAGGCAACATCACGGCACCAGTTTGATTAGTTTTTTCTATTCGAAGGCTAAAAGCCAGCATAATTCCACCTCCCAGCCTGTCAGTGAGAAAGATTTTCGTTATCCCGGTCCGAAGCCCCAGACCAAAGAGGCAGCCCTGGTGATGCTGGCGGATTCGGTGGAAGCGGCCTCCAAGACATTAGCAGACCCCACTCCGGCCCGTATCCAGGGAATGGTTCAAAAAATTATTAACAGTATTTTTATCGATGGACAGTTGGATGAATGTGAATTATCATTAAAGAATTTACATGCCATTGCAAACAGCTTCAACAGGATTCTGGCCAGTGGTGTTTTTCATCATCGAATTGAGTATCCTTCACTGGAAAAGGAAGAGGTAGGGGGTAAGAAAAAAACCAATGGTAAAGATAAAAAACCAGCAGAACAAGATAAAGATAAGCCTGAAGTGGATAACGGAGGTAACGAACGAGATCTTAAAAGACTTGGGCTATCAAAAGTGGGAAATAAGCATTCTGCTGGTGGACGACCCTCAAATCACAAATCTCAATAAGACCTACCTGCAACGTAACAGACCAACTGACATCATTGCGTTCTCTCAGATAGAAGGAGACTTCAGCCACCTTAATGCCAACCTTCTCGGTGACCTTGTGATTTCACTTGAAACCGCACAACGTCAGGCAGAAGAAGAGCATGCAAGCTTAGATGATGAAATTGTTTTTTTGCTTATCCATGGCATTCTCCATCTTCTCGGTTATGATCATGAGGGTTCGGAAAAGCAAGCCCGCGAGATGGAGGCGAAACAGGAGGAGGTCCTCTCTTCCCTCGGAAGCAGTGTTTCTTTGAAACACTGACCGCTCCCTTTCCCTAATTACATTTTGCTGGTTGCCCCGAGAGGCTTAAAAAATTCTCCTGAAACAAGCACCACCCACCTTGAAAACAATCCATTACTGAAAACAAAAGTCTTTTTCCCAATCATTTTTTTCTTTAGTTTCATAAGAGCTAAACTGCTGTAAAATATGTAAATATGAAAATCATTTCCTATGGGTTAGTATTTGGTTTTTGGGATACAAACAGGAAATCAGGTTTTTCGAAGTAAAAAACCAGGGATTTCCTGATTGTGTATACGGGGAATACTGTTATTATCGATAAATACAGGTTCAATTGTGTCAACAAGCAAAAGGGCATGTATATGGTGTGGTTCCCCCTCCTTTCTAATCCAGTAATGCAGGAGTGGTCCTCACGGACCAGGGATTCTTGTTGAATGTGGCGGGGAAAGAAGTGAAGAGCTACCTTCATAATAATGGAAAGGGTAGTTTTTTTAATGATTAAAGCAAACGGTCAACAGGGGTAAGCTGTCTAGTGCTGAAAGTTTGTAAAACTAGTATTAAAGGTGGATTTATAGACCCTGCTGTGCTATAATCATCTAAAATATTAGTTTTTAGGGGGGGGAAAACATGGACATATGTTTAAAACGAAAACGTTTTGACAGGCTGTCCATGTTTTTTGTTTTTTGAACCGGTAATCGAAATTGATCCACCCCTATAGTAAACAAGACGGATTTTAAATATCTCAGGTTTTTATGAAATTTTCTTATCTAAAGCGTCTTAATAACATAGCTTTTGTCAATAAACTAAGGCTACTCGTTCTCGGAACAACACTTATTGCTTTGTTTCTGGCCTGCGGAACAATCATCGTCTACGAATTCTTAAACTTCCGTGCTTCAACAGTGGGCAAACTAAAAACCATTGCGGAAGTTATCGGAACGGGCACTACACCAGCGTTATTTTTTAAAGACCGAATTTATGCAGAAGAGAGTCTGCAAATTTTAAAAGTTGAACAACACATTATGGCTGCACTAATTTTTGAAGATGATGGTGCATTGTTTGCAGACTATTATCGGAACCCAATGAAGAAAGATGTTGTCACGCCCCCATTTCAGAAGAACGGATACCGATTTGATGGTGATTATGTATATGTATTTCACAGTATCGTTTATGATGGTGAGAATCTCGGGACAGTTTGCATTGCATATGAATTGGAGGAAATGCAATCGAGGTTGATTCAATATGCAAGTACTATCGTTATTGTTTTGTTAATTGCAGGTACCATAGCTTTCATTGCTACATCACGATTGCAAAGGGTTATTTCGGAACCCATTCTTAATCTGGCACAGGTAGCCAGTACTGTTACAAAAGAAAAAAATTATGCGGTTCGGGCAAAAGCTCGTGAGTCGCAGGATGAACTTGGGGAACTTGTTTCGGACTTTAACAAGATGCTGGATCGTATTGCAATACGAGATAAAGAACTTGAAAACCTTGTTGCTGAACGTACCAAAAAACTGTGGGAAGCAGTGAGGGAGCTCCGAAAACTGGATGAAATGAAGACAGACTTTTTTACTGCAATATCTCATGAATTACGAACACCACTCACATCTGTTCTGGGGTTTGCGAAAATCATCAGAAAACGTTTTGAGGAAAGAATTGTCCCGTACTTACATGGAGATAATGAGCAGGTTCAGGATTCAAAAGAGCAAATTGTACAAGATCTTGATATCATCCTGTCTGAAGGGGCTCGGTTGACAGACATGATAAATAATATTCTTGATCTTGCCAAGCTTGAAGAGGGAGCTGTTATGTGGAGAATGGAAACTCTCTCGGTCCCTGATTTAGTTGACCGTGCGACTACTGCCACTCAGCCACTTGTTGCGGAGAAGGGACTAACTTTGCACATTGAGAGTGATAACGGATTTCCCCATATTGTAGGTGATAAAGATAGATTGACTCAGGTTTTGATAAATCTCATTGCCAATGCGGTCAAATATACTGACGAGGGAACAGTAACCTGCAGGTTAAAAATTTCTGATAATCAGATTGTTGTTAGTGTTATCGACACTGGTATGGGTATCCCACAGGATGAGTGTGAAAAGCTGTTTGATAAATTCCATCAGAGCACGCATGATGGTGCAAGGGTCAGCAATAAAGGAACAGGGCTCGGCTTGACCATCTGTAAACACATTGTTGAATATCACAAAGGGAGGATATGGATCGAAAGTGACCTGGGGAAAGGGAGTGCTGTTTCATTCACCCTTCCCCTTGCTTGAGGAGGCTTCAACCATTCAGGCCCAGTAACTCTTTAGTTATGTTGAGAATATAATCCGGGTCAAATGGTTTGGTAAGGTAATCGATGGCTCCAACTGCTTTTCCTCTTTCATGGTCAGCTGTCTGTCCTTTTGCTGTTAACAGCAGGATTTGTGTATGTTTGCAGTCTGGATTCCGTGTGACTGCCTGACATACCGTCAAACCATCTTTTTTTGGCATCATTATGTCTAAGAATACTAGGTGGGGTTTTTCCTCAAGAATGAGTGAGAGGGCCTCATCTCCATCTGCTGCGGTTAAGACCTGTATGTCACAGGTATCTGTGAGTTCTTCAAGTGTTTGTTCCAGCAAAAGGCGAATATGGATCTCATCATCTGCAATGACAATCTTGTATGACATAGCTCGCGGGCTCCAGTGAAGAAGGATATATATGTCACCATATTTCAAATATAAAGTAAATGTAACCCAGAAGTTTTTATAAATCAACTGATAAATGTATAGACGCACAACAGATGTTTCCTCACACACTGGTTAGGGGCAGGGATAACAATGAGTACAATAGACCTTAAAAAACTTGTTTCTCAAAGAGATGTTCTTCCCGTTATCAATAAACTAATTAGTCATATTAAAACACCCCTTGCTGTTTGGGATACACACTCCCATCTTTTATTGGGGAAGGCAGATGGCGTCTACGAAAAACAGCACCCTGTTACTCTTGAAGGCGATGTTATTGGACGAGTGAGTGGTGATGAGGGGGCAGTGATTCTGGCTTCATTCCTTTCTTTCGCTGCAATGAGGGAATACGAAAAAAAGGCCCTTACCCGTGAAACTCTGGTCAAGTATAGAGATTTGTCACACCTCTATGAGATTAGTGAGAAGCTTTCTGCCTCTTTTACATCTACCGAAATTGCCCGATTAGCTATCAATGAAATCCTCAGCTTATTTAATGCTACCAATGCTTCAATTATGTTAACAGGTGGTGAACAAGGTCGCTTTCAGGTCATTGCTGCTGCGGGTACAAAAAATAAACAAAAGACAATCCTGAGCAGTGATAAAGGTATTGCAGGCAGGGTCCTTACAACAGGGCAGGCAGAGGTTGTTAATGATGTTTCTTCTGATCCACAGTTTGTAAAAGGGGGGAATAACATTTCTTCTTTAATGTGTGCACCACTCAGGACAAAAGATACCATTATGGGGGTATTTAATGTAAGTTCTCAAGAGTCCACATACCTTTAGTTCTGAAGATCTCAAGCTCCTTGCTTCTATTGCCACACAGGTTGGATCAGCGTTGACTAATGCACTGCTCTATGAGGAGTTAAATAATTATTCCGAGGAACTTAAGGAAAAAAATATTCAACTGCAAACTGAGGTTGCCGAGCGAACACTGTCAGAAAAAGCCCTCAAGGAGAGTGAGGAGAAATACCGGTTGCACTTTGATAATGTTATGGATGTCATTTATTCAGTAAACTCCAATCTTGTGATTACCAGTATATCACCCTCTATAGAGAAACTTCTGGGTTATAAACCGGAAGAGGTGACAAGCAAGCCATTTCCTGAATTGAACATGTTAACATCTGAATCTCTCAAAAGGGCATACTCAGATGCCAAACGCATTTTGTCCGGTGAAAGAATAGAATCTGCGGAATATCAATTTATTGCAAAAGATGGTTCGATAAAGGTCGGTGAAGTGAGTAGTGCACCCCTTTTCGAAGACGGAAAAGTGATTGCAATCATTTCGGTAGCGAGAGATGTTACTGACCGGAAACAGGCACAACAGGAACTGGCTGAGAGCGAAGAACGTTTTCGAACGATGGCTGAGAATATTACCAATGGACTTATCATTTTGGAGCAGGGAAAGACAGTCTATGTCAATGAGCGTGCATGCGAAATTACGGGATATTCGCAGGAAGAACTTATGAACATGTGGGGCCCGGATTTAACTACTTTAGATGAGACTGAGCGAAAAGAAGGGATTATTAATGACATACAAAAAACCGGTGTCTGGCCGGAACAGATAGACACGTGGATGCAACGTAAAGATGGTTCAAGTTGTTGTGTAAATCTTCGGTTTTCTTTTAGTAGTAAAGCCGGTCAAGAGTACGCCGGTTATGTGGTTGTTACCGATATTACCGAAGTAAGCTGGCTGAAGAAAAACTCCGGGAGACAACTGGCTTTTTAGACAATATTATTGAAAGTTCTTTGGATTCTATTGTCGTGAGTGATAATAAGGGTAATCTCCAAAGAGTGAACAAGGCCTTTCTCCAATTACTGGATTGTGAAGAAAACTGGGTGCTGGGTAAGATGATGGCCGAGCTATCTGTCGTCGAAGAGGGAACCTATGAAACTACCTACGGGGAGAAAATCAGGATCGGCAAAGATCATATTGATTATTTGATGGACATGCTCTCTCGATTTATTGAAGAAGGAAAAATAACCAATTGGGAAAGTTATGTTTTCCGTAAAGATGGTAAGGTAATTCCTGTAGAGGTAAATATAGTTAAGCTCTACGATGAAAAAGGGGATCAAACCGGTTCGGTGGGAATTGTCAGAGACATCACGGAAAGAAGAAAGGCTGAAAGTGAAATTACCGAGACGAGAGATTTTCTGGAAAATATTTTCGAGAGTTCGACAGACCCCATTATTATCGGTGATTCAGTGGGCACTATTACCAGAACCAACAAGGCTTTTCAAAAACTGCTTGGGTATGAATCCCATGAGATCAAGGGGAAGCATATTGGAGAATTTGTGCCGGTGGAGGCTGGAACCTATGAGTCACGTGCTGGAACCATGGTGGAGCTTGATGATAATTTCTTCCGCGAGGCAGAGGAAAAGATGACGGAACTGGTCGAGGGGGGATCACTCGCTGCCTGGCAAAGCTGTTATCTGGGAAAAGATGGAAAAATTATTCCTGTTGAACAGACTATATCATTTTTGTTTGATAAGTATGGAGAAAGAACAGGAGTTGTTGGTATAAGCAGAGACATTACTGAGCGTAGTGAAGGCTGAACAGGAGATCTTGAAAACCAGGGATTTTTTACAGGATATTTTTAAGACTTCGCTGGATGGTATTGTTGTTACTGATGCCCTCAGCACCATAACAATGGTGAATGACGCCGCCGTGAAAATCCTTGGTTATCCTCGAAGGGAACTCATAGGAACCAGGACCCAGGATTTCCTAAAAACAGGTGATGAGTTGGAGGAGCGGGGAAAGGAGATACAACAAATACTTATGAAAAAAGGGTTTGTCTCTAGTTACGAGCACAAGTGGACCAGAAAAAATGGAACCATAGTTGATGTTGAGATAAGTATAGCGCTTTTAAAAGACCCAGATGGAACTCTCAGCGGAGCTGTACTCAGCCTCAAAGATGTGACCGCGCGCAAAAAGGCCGAGCAGAAGCTTGTTCAATCCCAGGAACAGCTCAGGTCTCTGGCTTCACAGCTGACACTGACCGAGGAGCGTGAGCGTCGGCGTATTGCAACAGATCTGCATGATCGTATTGGCCAGGCCCTTGCAATTTCCAAAATTAAGCTCGGGGCACTGCGGGAATCAACCTCTCCCCTCGGCCTTGGGAATGATGTGGATGGTATACGTGACCTCATCGAACAAACTATTCAGGATACCCGGTCCCTGATATTTGATTTGTGTCCACCCTTTCTCTATGAGCTCGGTTTTGAAAAGGCTATAGAGTGGCTTCTTGAAGATATTCAGACTCAACACGGTGTTACAACACACTTTAAAAGTGATGGTAACCCTAAACCGCTTGACGATGATATCCGGGTTCTTCTTTATCAATCGATTCGGGAGTTGTTTGTAAATATCGTAAAACATGCACAGGCGGAAAATGCACGGTTAACCATAAAGAGTGATGATTCCACCATATCCCTCTCTGTTGAGGACGATGGTCGTGGTTTTGATGATAAATGCGACTCCATTCCATATGGAAAAGGACAGGGGGTTCGGATTGTTTCGCATTCAGGAGCGTTTTAACTATTTGGGCGGAGAAATAAAGATTAAATCCAAACCAGATCATGGGACGAAAATTTCCCTTAAACTGCCCTTTACAATCAATGACCACACTGATAAGGAGGAAAGAAAATGAGTGTAAAGATAATCCTTGCCGATGACCATCGGATTATGCGAGAGGGCCTCCGTGCGTTGCTTGAAAAACAGTCAGGTATGGAGGTCATTGCTGAGGCTGAAGATGGAAGAACAACAGTTGATCTGGCCCATGAACTTAAGCCGGATGTGGTTGTGATTGATATCTCTATGCCTGATTTGAACGGTATTGATGCTACCCGCCAGATCATTAGTGCATCACCTCACATTAAAGTGATTGCCCTTTCAATGCATTCAGACAGGAAATTTGTCAGAGAGATGCTGGCTGCTGGCGCATCAGGTTATTTGCTCAAGGATTCAGCGTTCGAAGAGCTTGGTGCTGCACTGGCGGCCGTGATCAATAACCAGACCTACTTGAGTCCAAAGATAGCTGACACGGTGGTCAGAGACTATCTGGGGAAAATTGATACCACCGAATCCAAGACTTCTCCTACCCTCACCCACAGGGAGCGAGAAGTTCTGCAGCTTCTGGCAGAGGGGAGGACAACAAAGGACGATTGCTTCTAAACTCTGTGTGAGTATAAAAACCATCGAGACACATCGCAAGCAAATTATGGAAAAGGTGGGGCTCAATAGTGTCGCCGAACTCACTAAGTATGCTATCCGTGAAGGCCTGACTTCCCTGGAGTAGTATGTATTATTGTTTGACACGAAAAAAAACAATATACCACCAAACTGCTAACCACGAAGAACACCCTTGTTAAATAGTTTCACTGCTAACCGGGCAAGCTGAAGAGACACTAAGGTATAAACAAAGAACAGAAAAAAGGGTATGTAATCTGCGGTAATCTGAGAAAATCTGCGTCCTAAGTAGCTAACCAGCTCAACTATAATCTCATAAGTCAATAATTCAGGAACGTCCCCTACATTTCATGATGCAAGATACAAGACTCATGATACAGGAAATGCTTTTCTGATTCTTCGGTCTTAAGCTTTTTTATTAAAGTATTTTTGATTCTGACTTCTTACTCCTGACTTCTGTTTTGTGACTTCTGACTCCTTTTGTCTAAGGCATTTCGAAGTGAAAAATCAGGGTTTTCCCTATTGCAAAACATGTGTTCTGAATTTATAATATATACTAACAAGTAAAAGTGCAAAATAATTAAAGAGAGTTAGTAAAAGAATGGAGAATTTGGTACATTATGAAAATGTAATCAACCTGCCAATTTATGTTTTTTGAGAAAATGGCTGGTAAGTGCTTTATATGATATGTTTCCTGCACGTTGCCGGTTCTCTTTGGTTTCGTATGAGTAACGGTTGGCCTACTAGTTTTTGAATCGGAGTAACTGTGCTGAGAAGGAGCAATTAGAATGACCATTAAAATTATCCTTGCTGATGATCACCGGATTATACGAGAGGGTCTTCGCGCACTATTGGAAAAAGAATCTGGTGTGGAAGTCGTTGCTGAAGCAGCTGATGGAAGGACTGCAGTCAAACTGTGTCGTGAGTTTACCCCTGATGTGATTATTATGGATATTACCATGCCCGATTTGAACGGTATCGAGGCAACACATCAGATATTATCTGAATTCCCTGACATCAAAGTGATAGCGCTCTCAATGCACTCTGACAAACGGTTCGTTTCAGAGATGTTTAATGCGGGTGCCTTGGGTTACCTCCTGAAGGATTCTGCCTTTGAAGAGCTGAGTAGCGCCTTGCAGGCCGTCTATAGTAACCAGCTGTACCTGAGTGCGCAGTTAGCCGGCTTAAAAGACTACCTGGGCAGGGTAAAGGCGACACAAATGGTTGATTCCTCGACAATTCTTACCACCAGGGAGCGGGAAGTCCTGCAGCTGCTTGCTGAAGGGAAGACAACCCATCAAATTGCCTCATCACTCTGCTTAAGCGGAAAGACTGTGGCAGCGCACCGCACACAAATTATGAATAAGTTGAATCTTAGAAGTATTGCGGAGTTGACCAAATATGCTATTCGTGAAGGACTAACCGCTCTCGAATAGTGACTTTATAAATTATCGTGCAGGTGTTTAATGGTTTTTCCGGGGGGACTTAGCCTTTAGCTATAATCCTCCTTTTTTTCTCCAGCACTTCTGCCGTGGCTGGCATATTCTGGTCCTCGATCTTTTCAAGTGTGTCCAGTATTTCACGTAAATTTTTATTGCCGGAAAACTCAGCAAACTTTTTCTCACTGGTGGTAACAACATCTACGATGATCTTATCGGAGGCACTGTCAGTCGCAAGCTTTTGATCTCCCTGTACTGCCTGTATGATATCACTCATCTTTATAGTATCTAAATTCCGCGCTGGTAAATAAGCCCCCTGTCCGGACTGATTCAACTCGATTAATAGGTTGCAGTCCAGCAGGGAAGAAATGAGCTCTTTTGTCAGGTTAAAGGGTAAATTCAACTGTTCTGTAATGTCTTTTAAGGTGGGAGGAGGGTTTTGAGTAAGAAAATTTTTCCCGACGACTAGCAAAATCCTGAGGGATAGATACTCCCGCTCTTTGTAAGTGGGGGAGTGTACCTTCAATCCTTTTTTCAAAAGGTTAAAATTCTGGAAAGTGAAGGAGAGCTCTGCTCCAAAAAGAAAAACGGACCAGCTGATAAAGAGCCAGAGAAAGAAGAGGGGAATCACCCCGAGTGATCCATAGATTTTTGAGTAAACCAGTATTGTCGAGGTATAGATAGTAAATCCCATGCCGGCAATCTGCCAGATGGTTCCTCCCACGATACCACCCACTATGGCTGACAAAGGTTTTACTTTTGTATTGGGCATGAAGAGATAAATCCCCGTAAAGGCACACCAGATGAAAAGGTAGGGCAGGTAGGTGAACAAATCAAGGTTGATGTAGTTTTCCAACCATGTTACTGCCCGATAGCTCCTGAGTGTTGCGGGAATGGCAATAGAGAGGGCCATCAGGGGGGGACCAAAGGTAATAGCTGTCCAGTAGAGGGCCAACCGGTAAAAAAACGGCCTGTGCTTTCTCAGTCCCCAGATTTCGTTTAATATCATCTCCAGTTGCCCGAGAAGAAAGATTGCAGCAAGAAATACCAGCACTGTTCCCACTGCCCCTATTGCCCCTGCGTTGAGCCGTTGAATTAACGAATCGATTGTGGTGATCAGTTTTTCTTGCGCCCCTGGTACCAGCACGTGGAGAATCAGGGGCCGTATTTTCGCTTCGAGTCCTTTAAGTCCCCCGAAGGCGCTGAATAGGGAGAAGGTCACTGCGAGCAGAGGAATCAGGGCAAAAACAGTGGTATAGGTAAGTGCCGCTGCCCAGAGGATGCACCGGTTGTTTACAAAATCCTTAAGGGCTAAGGATATCAGCTGGGTACTATTGGCGTATAAAGCTGAGAACGTGAACCGGGGAATTCGTAACTTCATAGAGACCTCATAAGATCAGCATGCCATCCCAAAGTTTTAGTTATTTCTTACGGTTTTGCCGGCAGCTCTAACCCAGATTCTAATAACTGCCTCCCTGGGTGGAGGGATAGTTTTTCCCTGGTAAAGAGCATTCAGTGTAGGGTATAAGGTTGCAGGGTTCTGTTTGGCAAGGCTGGGGATATCTTTTATACCTGCCTGTACGAGCATATCGGCATGTGACGTGCCCATTCCTTTGAGCTCAGCCAGTTCTGCCATTTTCTTCCAGCCTACAAGCTCCCCCACTGTAACGTTTAGCTCTTCCGCCAACGCACCTCTTTCCTGTTCAGTACCGGACTTTCCAAGGAGTTCCTGTGGGGTATCTATTCCATGTTTTGCAAGGCGTGCAATCATTTCTGGGGATATGCTCTGTAGCTCTTGTAATCTGGGCCAATAGGAATTAACGGTTGTATAATCCATAGCATAAAATGTGCTAAGGCAAAGAATTAAACCCACCAGAAAAGACAGCACTTTTACGGGATATGATACTCGTTTTCCCTGATTTAGTCTATAGTTATCTTCTTCCCATCCCCGGTGGTGCCGAAACAGGCTGATAAAATTGTACATGACATAGCATTCCACCGCGAAAGGGGGGAACCCCAGGAATCCTGCCAGGGGCATTTCAAACAATTTGAGCTCTTCGAAAAAGGGAACTGTATAAATCCATTTGGTACGGGCCCAGAAATTCCAGAATTCCCACAAAATGCCGCTGATTAAGCCTGCGGTTAAGAGCAGGTAAAATTTCCGTGCAGTACCCTGTTCCCAGTCTTTGAGGAGTGATTTTCCACCCTTCAGATAGTTAATGGGCTCAAGTAGAAAAATGAGACTACCCCAGATAAGTGGGAAACAATACCGGGGATACAGTAAAACACCCAGCAGGCAGATGAACCCTAGCGCGAAAAGTGCTGTTAACCAACCCTGGTTAACAGCCAGGGGCTTGACCCGGCTTTTTTTAAAGAGGCCTGCAGCCTCTAAGAGTTCCGTTGTTTCAAAAATTCCCGGAAGTACAGTGGCATAGGCAACTGCATAGCCCAGCCATCGAATGGGCAGAACTGGTACTACATTGATGTAGTACCAGTTCTGCAAAATCAGATTTACCGATTCAAAAAAGGTCCATATTACAATAGACCAGAAGAGCATCAGATAAAACTCTCCTCTCCTGTTCATGATAAGAGAATTTTGTTTAATCTTGTAAATGATGCTATCGACAATGAGGATGTAGGGCCACCAGGCACAATAGTAAAACCATGAGGCCACCGGCTCAACGTTTCTAAGGAGCAGGACCTGTGAGATGAGCAAGAGTATCAGACCTGCTATGCCATGGAGATTTTTTTGTTTTGCCATTGGGTTTATTCCTGCTTGCATATTAAACACCGGTGCACTGTCAACTGAATCTTCACATTCAAAGCCTGGAATAATTATACACATTTATATGACCTAAGGCCACATGAGATTGAAGGAAATATTTTATTGACGATAGGTATTTGAGATGTTAAGTATAAGCAGTTTATTAGCTATTTCCCCTTAAAGAACTTTCTTATCAATTTAACAGGATTCCTACTGTATGCTTGATTTTAAATATCTCCGTGAACATATTGACGATGTAAAAGAAAAGATAGCGCACCGGGGTGCGACTATTGACTGGGAAACCTTTTTCGAACTTGATGCCTCCCGAAGGGAACTGTTGCAGGAGGTAGAGGATTTACGGTGTCAGAGAAACACCGCATCTGAAAAGATCGCCTTGTTAAAGAGAGATAAGAAAGAGGCTTCCCAGGAGATAGAGAATATGCGTCTCGTGTCTCAGCGTATCAAGGAGCTGGAGAGCGTTTTGCAGGAGAGAGAGGTTGCCCTCAATGGATTTATGCTTACTATTCCCAATGTCCCCCACGCATCGGTTCCTGAAGGCAAGAGTGATGAGGACAACCTGGAAATAAAACGATGGGGGAATCAACCTCAGTTTTCATTTCAACCGAAACCTCACTGGGAGATCGGAGAACAGTTGGGGATTTTGGATTTCGAGCGGGGCGCTAAAATTACAGGAGCTCGATTCACTCTTTATCGCGGTTTAGGCGCTCAGATGGAGAGGGCACTGATAAATTTTATGCTTGATTTACACACCAGGGAACATAACTACCTGGAAGTTCTCCCCCCCTTCATTGTCAACAAGGAGAGTATGACGGGCACCGGCCAGCTCCCAAAATTTGAGGAGGACCTCTTTAAGCTTGAGAATTTAGACTACTACCTGGTACCGACTGCTGAAGTTCCAGTAACCAATATTCATCAAAACGAAATTCTCCCAGGTGATTGTCTGCCACTGTACTACACAGCATACACTCCCTGTTTTCGAAGGGAAGCGGGGTCTCATGGCAGAGAGACCAGGGGTTTAATTAGACAGCACCAGTTCAATAAAGTAGAACTGGTCAAAGTGACAGCTCCTGAGCATTCTTATGACGAACTGGAAAAACTCCTTCGGAATGCTGAGGAAGTGTTACAGCGCTTGGATATTTCCTACCGTGTTGTCAGTCTCTGTACCGGAGACCTCGGCTTCTCAGCAGCAAAGACATACGATATTGAAGTGTGGCTTCCGGGACAGAACGTCTTCCGTGAGATATCTTCCTGCAGCAACTTTGAAGATTTCCAGGCCCGTAGAGCAAAAATCCGCTATAAAACAGGGGTGAAAGAAAAGTCAGCTTATGTTCACACCTTGAATGGTTCTGGTTTGGCTGTGGGAAGAACGGTAGTAGCGATCCTGGAAAATTATCAGCAAGAAGATGGCAGTGTCATAATTCCCGAAGCACTAAGACCCTATATGCATGGAACCCCTGAAATAGTGATGGGGCATATCTGCTGAGGCAAAGCTATGTCATTTATTGAGTTTACTGCAAAAAAGACAAAAAACCTGGATAAGTCCACAGTTTCAATTAACAAAGGTGGCAGGATAGTATTTTCTCAACGATGCTATACAGATCATCTCAAGGGCTTTAAGTTTGTGCAGCTGTTTTATGATCCTGATAGAAAGATAATAGGTCTGAAGCCAACCAATGAAGAATCTGCAAATGTCTATCCAGTGAAAGTTGGACGTGACCAGAAGAATGCCTACATCTCTTGTATTGCCTATTTTAAATTCTTCACCATTGATGACTCAAGCAGAAAGATGGATACTCGATGGAATAAGGATGCACAACTCATCGAGGCCCGTGAACTTACCAAAACGGAGAGTCAAAAAACATTGTTTGATTAGTAGCGGCTGTTGAATTTACTGGGAGTTGATGACTTTTTTCATCCTAAGAAAACCCTTTTGTATGATGAGGAGGATTGCCAATGGAAGAGATGAAACAATGCCCGAGCTGTGCAGAATCTATAAAGTCCCAGGCAATTGTCTGCAGGTACTGTCAAACCAATTTAGCTTTTATAGCCAAGGACCAGAAAGGACGATTCGTTAAGGTGTGTTTAAAAGCACGGGATAAAACCTACTATGGTGAGATTTTTGTACCTGCGCATATCAGTAGGTTGAGTAACGTAATTAATGATCAGAGGCAGTTTATTGCACTTACCAACACACGGGAAGAGACAGAAACTACTGAGATAGAGATTGGTTTTCTTGCGGTTAATAAAAATGCGGTTGAGTGGATCCGCTTGCTGGGAGAGGACGCGGGTTCTTCACTGGACTGAGAGGTTTTACTCAATGAAGTTTTGCCATAAAACACCACAGAATTGGTTCTGTGGTGTTTTTATTTTATTCTTATTGCTGTTGTTGCAGGGAATTTTTGACACAGGTGATAAATGCTTCATTGGTGCAAGGTTTTTCCAGTAAGGCATTTGCTCCCAATAATGACACATATTTTCTCACACTGTGTGATGCGATGCCAGTCAGTGCTATTATAGGTGTGTGTGGTGATTTGTCTTTAATCTCGTCTATGAGTGTAAACCCGTCTCCGTCTGGCATTGCCAGGTCAGTTATTACCAGATCAAAGGAGTGCTGTGTGAATTCTTCAAGGGCTTTCCTTCCACATTTCGCAGTAACTACAGGATATCCATTTTCCCCTAAGAGCATCGAATAAGTAGAAAGAATAAATCCTTCATCATCAACCAGTAAAATTTGTTTACCAAACATTGTTCCTCCTCACCAGGTTAGCAATTAAGAAAATTTCCCCATCTAATAGTTTTGATGCTGAGTGATCAAGTATCTATTTATACAGTTATCGGTCAATGCAGGAGGAAACCTTAACAATTAGTTCAATTGGGGTTTACCCGCTGTAGTTACTATGATATGCTTTTGTAAACTGGTAAAGCACATAGTGTACAGAGGAAAAGAAATAGGGTGCCTTGATACTAGATGCTGGATACTGGATGAGACAGAAGCCGAACATTGAACTTCAATGAAACGATGAGCCAAAAATCTGTCTTGCCCCATAGGGGATAGGGTGAGAAGACCTTCCGGCTCCTGTTTTTTTTAATTTTAGGCATTCTAGGCATTTTAGCTCACGTTAGGCAATTTTTTTCTGTGGTTTGCTTTTGACTAAAAAAGGAGGAAGACTATGAAAACAATCAGACAATTTGGTTCTATTGCCTTCGTGATGGGTCTGTTCACGCTGCTTTTTGTCGGGATGCCCTGGTACGTGACTGTTGTCGATGACCCGGTTATTCCCTGGTGGTTCAGACTGGCAATTTTCTCTCTTCTGGGTGGTATTCTCATCGTCTTATTGACACTGGCCCTTGAGCAGAGGAAAAACAAGATGCCATTGGAGGATTTTGAGGTTAGCGAAACCACGTCAAAAATTGTAGTGCTCAATACTCCTCAAGTTCCTGGCCGTGAGATCACCGAATTGTTGGGTCTGGTTCAGGGACATACTATATTTGCTATATGGCTCGGAAAAGATCTGTCAGCTATAGTTCGATTGATTCTGGGTGGTGAACTTACTGAATACACAGAGATGATGGGGAAGGCCCGTAACGTAGCTATGAACAGGATGCTTACCAATGCAGAGGCAATAGGGGCAGATGCAGTCATCAATGTTCGTTATACAACCACAAGTGTTGTTGGAAGTGCGGCGGAACTTCTTGCTTACGGTACAGCTGTCAAACTTATTACATAGATTAGATTTTTAGGAGGGACCGATGAACATTGCAGTGCTGGCTCCATGGACTGATCCAACCGGGGAATTTGTCAAAACGTTTCGTGGCTTACTGACGAGCGAAGTTGATATGTCACATATTGAAATAGTTGCTCTTGATGAGCTGCCGGAGCCAGTCCTCTACAAAGCGGATATGCCACCAACGGCAAGCGGTTTAGACTCCCTACCGTTCAGCATTCCGGAAGTGATGAAAAAGGCTAAATCGCTAGAGATGGGGGGAGCTGACGCCATAGTTAATGCGTGTATTTTAGGGCCCGGTTCTTCCCAGGCTGCTCAAGTTGTGGATATTCCGGTGCTTGATCCCGGTGAGGTAGCCATGCATGTGGCTTCAATGCTCGGCCGCAAGTTTTCACTGCTCGTTCCCGGAAAATCAGCTGTAAGAGGCTTTCAGGAAAATGTGAGAAAATATTACATGGAAGACAGGTTAGCTTCCATACTCTTGACTGATATCAGCCCAGCAAGCTACACGGTAAAGGAAAGGGAAACTATGGAGGTTTTGCTAAGGTTATCTCTTAAAGCAATTGAGGAAGATGACGCAGCGGTCATAATCTTATGTTGCGGTATGCTCACTGGAAAAGGAAGAGAGCTCAAGAAGATTTTAAAGGAAAAGGGACACGATGTTGCAGTACTACAACCTGTGCCACTCTCAATAGAATTTGCTAAAGTGCTCGTAACATTCAACCTAAAGCAAGTGCGATTAGTGCCCGCAGATTACAAACACCGTTTTTGAACATAGTACACCGTTTTGTTGATTTGTCCGGCTTTATTATTTCAGTATACCAGTTATGGGAGATATCCAAGAGATTTGAGACGATCCCGAAGCTTGTCGTCCAGCACCTCCGGAATGGTAAAATTATCCCCTTCAGACCGTGTGAAAATATTAAACAGGATTTTTTGCATCTGCATGGTGATGTCCTGTTCCGCGAGGGCAATATTAACCTGTTCAGATGGATCAGCTTGAAGATCATATAACTGATATGCTGGAGGCGGTGGTTTGGGAGGAGTATAGTTGCTCTTTATTGCAGGACCGGTAACTGTAATGTACTTGTATCCCAGATGTCGAAGAAAACTCCGCTTGGGTCCTGTCTTTACTACTTCTCCATACGCAGTACGACCAGTATTCTCCTCTTTCTTCATCAGCGGAAGTAGGCTTTTGCCGTTTGTAGTATATTCAATGGGAACATTTAGAAGTTCTGCGACAGTAGGCATAACATCCATAAGTCTGACTTGATGCGGAATTTTTTTTGCCGGGTAGGTTTTGCAGGGATTATAGATAATGAGAGGAACCATCAGTTGATTGTCGTGGTGTGAGTGGCCATGATCAGCAATGTTTGCGGGGTAGTGTTCCCCAAACTCTTCACCATGGTCGCTAGTCACTACCACCAGGGTACTGTCACGCAAACCGATTTTCTCCAGAAAAGCCATAAAGGAACCCACATGACGGTCACTTTCCAGAATTCCTCCATCATAGAGTGCTTCTAAGTATTGAAGTTCAGGTTTACTTAAAGCCAGTTTACCTTGTCTGATCAGAGAAATCTGCTCATCGAAGAAATTTGATTTTATTTTTCCAGGGTCCAACCCTTCTGTAAAGGTTCTGCGGGTGTAGGGTAGATGAGGTTCATAGGTGTGAATAAAAAGAAAAAACTTTTTTTGCCTATTGTCAGAAAGCCACTTTTGCGCCATCTGGAATGTCTTCTCAATACCACCAGCATGCTTATTATCAATTGAATTGCTTGATTGAATGTGGACCTTTCCTTTCCCTTCAGAGTATTCTGAAAAACCCAGGTCGAATCCAAAATGGCGTGATACATAACCACCTTCTGTGAAAGCAGCGGTGGCGTATCCAGATTCTGCGATTGACTCGACCACAGACTGCTTAAGTCGTTTGTTAAAGATATCCGGTGTTAGCTGTTTGCTCGAAAAAATATTCGCTACAGAGGGAAGTGTCCACGGGGAGTAGCTGACGGTCTGTTCAAATAGAACACCTTCTTTAGCAAGCTGTGAAAGGTTAGGGGAGGTTTCTCTGCTGTAGCCATAACAGGAAAGATGATCTGCTCTTACTGTGTCAAGCAAAATGAACACTGCTCCGGTCAGCTCATTGGTTTGTGTCCGTGGGGGGGAACTATACCGCAGAAGAAGAATGCTGAGCACGAGGAACAGTGTTATCAAAGTAATTAGCAACTGCCATTTTCTTTTCATTGAGCGAGAACTACCTCCACAGTATTAATTTTTTATTGAAGTCATTTTCTCAATGGGATTGAGACTTCTAACAAGAAAACTGCCGGACACTTAAAATTGTATACTACGGCAGCTGAATTTGTTCAAATTCTACTATAGCACTAGGTAGCTCCACGTATTTACTTCGGTAAGTGGAAGTAATTTTTATACATTCAGATAGAGATTTATCATGATTGATTGAGTGGAGTCAAGGTAAAGTCCCGATGAACGAACTGTTGACAAAGACATTAAAAGAGGTTATAGATAAAAACCTTGATGAAAGCCCCTATGTATTTACCAGTCACGGAACAGGTCTTTAGAGGTATAAATACGTTTTTAATAAGGCGGTTAGCAATATTTGGCTGGTGGGGTGCAGATTTCATGATCTAAGGTATGCAGGGTGTTCAAGGCCATGGGAATGGGTCATTGATGCTTCAAAGATTATGCAATCGGGAAGAAAATCACGCTTCACTCATTACATTTGACAACATCGCTAACATGCGATAAAATATGAAAAATATGAGTGCGGAGGGATGGCCGAGTGGCTGAAGGCGGCGGTCTTGAAAACCGTTTCACGGCGACGTGACGTGGGTTCGAATCCTACTCCCTCCGCCACCAGTACATCCAGTTGCTGGTGTAGCAAAGTTGTACAGATTGTACTTTTTTTGGATTGAAATTTTGAGCAGTGTTAGGTAAAAACTTCACGTTCTTGCGGAGAGATGGCCGAGCTGGTCGAAGGCGCTCGCCTGCTAAGCGAGTGTAGGGGGAAACTTCTACCGAGGGTTCGAATCCCTCTCTCTCCGCCAGTTTTTTTTCAAAACTATCGAAGGGGTCAAACCTACACATTTGACAAAAAAATGTCAAATGTGTAGGTTTGACCCCTCCTTTTATCTAGAAGAGTAGGCGGTATTGGAGGCCTGCACAGATGTGCATGATCCAGTTTACCATGAAGCTTCCCGATTTTTTGTAGCTGTAGGCAAAGAGGATGCCGAGAAAGGTAAATATGAAAAGAAACACTATCTTTCCCGGAAGGGGTTGTACCCAGGCAGTCCAGGTGGTTTGATAGAAGAGTGCATAGAGAAGGGAGGATATAATCAGCGGTTTCCACAAACCGTCCATGGATCGGTTCAGTGTGTTGAAGAGATAGCCCCGGAAGAAGAGTTCCATGGAGAAGGTGTGAAAGATGGCAAGGGGAAGCAGTTCCAATCTGCGGGGATCGAACCCCCCTTTATTTACCAGTCCCATGGTAACCCCAACACACAGGGCAAAAAGCATCCATTTACCGGGTAGTCCCCAGCCCAGTGCTGCAGGGGATGTCCCCCTGGTGAACCAGGGGATGGCAAGTGCGGCAAGCACCATGAACCCCCTCCTGCCGTAATACCAGAGAGAAGTGAGCTCCCGGCTGCTTTCTGCTTTTCCATAACCTAAGACGATACTGAAAAGAAATGACAGCACAAGCAGAAATGTGTAGGTAAGCAGTGCAGTACGAAGATCTTTTGTCATGGGGAACCTCTCATTGAAGTAACAGAGAATTCAAACTTCTTTCTCACCGCAAAGACGCAGAGAGCGCAAAGGAAATACTATAGATATTTAATTCCTTTGCGTCTTTGCGGTGAATTTAAATTCATGTACAATCTCTCATATCCTTTTATTTTAAGAAAGTTTTCAGGCGAATCGTTGATCCATCCGTTTCAATACTTATAGCACCATCCCGGTCTGTTCTCAACAGTTTACACCCCTGGTCCTGATACCGTTTAATGACGTTAGGATTGGGAAGGCGGAAGAGGTTATTATAGCCTACACTCAGGATTGCAATCGATGGGCGTACCGCTTTGAGAAAGGGGAGCGAGCTGGAGGTTTTACTGCCGTGGTGAGGAACTTTGAGAATGGTGCTCTCAAGATTTTGATTCCTCTCCATGAGCTCTCCTTCTGCTGATTCATAAATGTCCCCTGTGAAGAGGATACTTATATCCCTGTAGACAAGTCGCAGGACAAGTGAATGGTTATTGATCAGTACATGGGAACGCTTTGCCCTTCCAGATACAGCGACTGGAGGGGGATGGAGCACTTCGATTTTCACATCTCCGATTGTTCTGCTCGGTTGCCCACCTGCAATAATTAGTTTCCTGATTCCCTTTTCTGCGATACTCTCTTCAAATGCTTCGAAGGCTTCACTTGAGACAACTTCTCCACTGGTCCACACCTCTTTTACTGTAAAGCTACTGATCAAAGACACCAGTCCATTTAAGTGGTCGGGGTGGGGATGAGAGAGGACCACAATGTCTATCTCTTTTATCTTCTTGTTCCAGAGTAGCGGGGCTACTACCTTTTCTCCGATGTCAAAACTGCTTCTACTAAATCCACCCCCGTCAATAAGCATGGTTTTGCCATGAGGAAGCTGAAGCAGGCTTGCTTCACCCTGACCTACATCGATGGCTGTGATGCGTAAAAGCGGGCTGAGCCTTAGTTGATAGTACCAGAAGCTCTGATCTGCAATGAGGGCTACCGATATGAGTAAAAACCCCCATCGTGCCATTTTTACTTTTCCCAGCTGAATGATACAAATAATTCCCGTGTAAAAGAGAACGATCTCGAGCAGGGTAGGGGTGGTTGTCCGAAAATCGGCGTAGGGTAGTGTAGAAAAGAATTCTACTATGGCCAGTGACAGTGTGATGAGTGCTTGCATGAGATAGGTACCACAGATGGCTAATGGTTGAAAAAGAAATACGGAGAACGCGGTAATGAGGCCCAGCGGTACGATCAGAAAGCCCACAAGAGGGATAATGAGAAGGTTGGTGACTAATCCCCAGGGAGTGAGTCGGTTAAAGTAAAGGCAAACGATGGGAGCTGTCCCGATCATTGCTGCGGTAGTGATGATGAGAAAGAGTACAATTCTCCTAGCTGTGTCTTTCCACCAGGGAGTTGCAGGTTCAAGGGGGTCATGGGTGTGCTGGAACAGAAGTGATGAACATGGTGGCGCTATAGAGAGGATTGCCATGACTGAGACGAAGGAGAGCTGGAAGGAAATATCAAAGAGTGCAGCGGGTGAAAAGATGAGGATTAACAAGGCGGCAAGAGAGAGGGTATTCCACAAATCATCCCGCCTGTCGATAATAATAGAAATGAGATAGGTGGTGACCATAATAGTTGCCCGTACCGTTGCTATCTGGCTGCCCGCAATAAAGCAGTAGGCTGTTACCGGTAGCAGCGTAATAAATGCAGCAACTTTCGAGATATCGGTTGCAAGCATTATCCATGTTGAACATTTGAGCAGATTTTTTACCAGCCAGAAACTGGCCAGGGCTATAATACCGATGTGCAGGCCGGAGATGGCCAGGATATGGGCAACACCGGTTGCTGCAAATTGTTCCCTCATCTCTCGTGCTATTCCGCCTTTGTCTCCCAGAATCAACGCATTGGCAATCGAAAGCTCTGGCTCAGGGAGGTGAGAATCCAGGAAATATCTTATTCTGTTCCGATAGCTTTGAAGGTGTGTAAAAAGGATGTGTGGATTGTTTTTCTGTACCCGGACAATGGTTGCTTCGTCCTGCAGAGAGGCAATAACCCGAATCCCCTTGAGGGCGAGATATCGTTGGTAGTTAAAACCGCCTGGATTGTTGAAGTTTCTGGGAAACCGGATTTTTGCAAAAAAGCGTATTCTGTCCCCGAAAAAGAAAGAAGTAGATTTTTGTTTAATGCTTAAAAGCATCTTCCCGGTTATGCGGGATACTTTGTCGCGTTGAGCAATTGTTTCCATAGTAAGGTAAAGCCTGGTTTTATCAAACCTGATCTCAGGGTTTTTGCAGATGACCCCTTCTAAAACAACTTTTTCCCCGGTGACATAGTGTGCAATGTGAGTTGGGGCCAGATGTTCGGTCAGGATATTCCTAATGGCCAGCATGCCGAGCAGATTGATTAGAACGATGGTTATGATAAAAGAGGTTCTTTTTTTCTTAAAGATAAGAGTGATGGTTAGAAAAATGAGCAATACAAGCACAGCCACAAAAAGTCTAAACGGTGGAATCGTGCAGTAGGAACCTGTGAGTATACCGGAGAGGTAGGACAGCAGTATTGGAATCAGAGGGCGTTGGATGATTGGATTGTCCATAACTATCACTTCTAAGCGATAACAGTCTGGCAAAATGGTTGGAATAGGGTTTGGTGTAGGGGTAATGGGAAAGCTCATAAAGGTGCTTTTACCGGTAGTGAAATAGCAAGACCTGTACCAGTTTCTGAGAAGTATTGTTAATTAATTGTGCTGTTTCCCGGGCACCCTGGTTTAATAAGCTTCGCATGTATCCGGGCAGGCAAGGCGGGGCTTTCTCAACACCTGCCGGTAAAGATATTATACAGTTGATTATTTTAGTGGTTCTCTCTATAATGGCTGGTATGATGAACGATGTTAATGATCGATTTTCAGAGTATAAGACGATTTGGACTGTATCCGAGCTTACCCAAAAGGTCAAAACCCGCCTGGAGGCTGATTTTGAAGAGGTCTGGGTAGAAGGGGAAATATCCAATTTGCGGCGTCCTTCTTCTGGACACTCGTATCTAACCCTGAAGGATGATAAAAGTCAGATAAGAGCTGTAATCTTCAGATTTATGGGCAGATACCTCAAGTTTGAGCCAGAAGATGGCATGCTGGTTATTTGCAGGGGGAAAATTAGTGTTTATGAACCGAGGGGAGAATACCAGTTAATCCTTGATTACATGGAACCGAAAGGGGTTGGTGCACTGCAACTCGCCTTCGAGCAGTTGAAGGAAAAGCTTGGCAAAGAGGGTTTGTTTGCAGCAGACCATAAAAAGCCACTTCCCTATCTGCCCCGAAAAATAGGTATTGTTACTTCCCCAACAGGAGCAGCTGTTAGAGATATTCTAAACGTTATCGGGAGGAGATTTCCCACCATGTCTATTCTGATCACTCCCGTAAAAGTTCAAGGGGAGGGATCAGCGCAGGAGATTGCACGTGCTATTGATGGGTTAAACCGGATGGACGATATTGATGTGATTATCGTGGCACGGGGAGGTGGGTCCCTTGAAGATTTGTGGTCGTTCAATGAAGAATGTGTTGCCAGGGCCATGTATCGTTCATCCATTCCGGTTGTTTCGGCAGTTGGGCACGAAATTGATTTTACCATAGCTGATTTTGTTGCTGATCTGCGTGCTCCCACCCCCTCCGCGGCAGGAGAATTGGTGGTGCGTGACAAGGGGGAGTTGGTTAACTTCATCGAGTCCCTTTCTGACCGCTTGAGAAACCGGATCCTTAAGACACTTGAGACTGAGAAAAAGCACTCCCAGTTGGTCATGAAGCGTTTGCCTGACCTCCGTTTCAGATTGAGCGATCTGCAACTGAGGGTTGATGATTTGAAAAGTCACTTAACCCCACGTGTACATAACCTGCTCCGCTTTCAAAAAGAGGTGTTGAAGGGGAGTACCATGCGGTTGTCATTACGCAATCCGAAATCTATTATCCAGGACTGTTTTACCCGTGTTTCACTCAATGAGAAGATGCTAACTGACAGTTTACATCTCATGCTCAGGGAAGCCCGACAGGCGGTAGAAAGTTCAGCGGGAAAATTAGACAGCTTAAGTCCATTGCGTGTGTTAGAACGGGGATATAGTATCACAAGGATACTTAGCTCCCAGCAGGTTGTGAAAGAGAGCAGCATGGTCTCACAAGGAGACCGGGTCAATGTTGTGCTGGGGAAGGGCACTATCGATTGTAAGGTTGAAAAAGTTCACGAGTAATTACCACACTACTTCCGGGGAGAACCATGGCAGCAAAAAAATTTGATGAATCTTTAAAAAAGCTGGAAGACATTGTAGCCAGACTGGAAGAGGGTGATTTAGCCCTCGAGGAGTCTCTCAAACTGTTTGAAGAAGGAATCAAACTGTCCCGCCTGTGCACCAAACAGCTGGAAGAGGCCGAACGAAAAGTAGAGATACTGCTGAAACATGAAGAGGGAACAGTTACAACCAAACCCTTCAATGAAGAAGAGGACAGTTAAACGGTTAACACTATGGCACGACTTTTAGAAAAAATCCATGATCCTGCCGATCTAAGGCTCTTAGCCCCTGAGCAATTACCACAGCTTGCTCAAGAGATTCGGGAGGAGATTATCAAAACGGTATCACAAACCGGGGGACACCTGGCATCGAGCCTGGGAGTGGTGGAACTCACTATTGTGCTCCACTATATTTTTAACACTCCACACGACAAGATTATCTGGGATGTTGGTCACCAATCATATGCCCACAAAATTCTGACCGGCAGGCAGGAGTCCTTTCAGACACTGCGCCAACACCGTGGGATGAGCGGGTTTCCCCGCAGAGAAGAGAGTAACTACGACACCTTTAATGTTGGCCACAGCAGCACTTCTATTTCTGCTGCCCTGGGCATAGCTCAGGCCCGTTGTCTTAAAAAGGAAGACTACAAAGTGCTTGCTGTCATTGGTGATGGATCGTTGATGGCGGGAATTGCACTGGAAGGTTTGAACCAGGCCGGACATATTAAAAAGGACCTCATCGTTATATTAAATGATAACGAGATGTCCATTTCACCGAATGTAGGTGGTCTAGCAGCATACCTTTCCAGGATTATAACAGGGCAGTTTTATAACCGGTTTAAAGATGAGGTAACCTCTTTTGTTAAGACAATTCCCGGTATTGGTAGATCTGTTTTGAAGGTAGCAAAACAATCTGAAGAATTCTTAAAAGGGTTGTTGGTTCCGGGGCTTCTTTTTGAGGAGCTGGGTTTTCGCTATGTTGGCCCCATCTCCGGTCACCGCTTTGATCACCTGCTGGAAAATCTGAGAAATGTCAGCAAATTGACCGGCCCCACTCTGGTTCATGTACTCACCAGCAAGGGAAAGGGTTATAAGCCTGCTGAAGAAGACCCCATTTCCTTTCACGGGACCGGACCGTTTAATACAACAAACGGAAAACCTCTTTCGAAAAAGGTGCAACCCCCGACCTATACAAAAGTATTTGCAGAAACCCTCATCAAGCTGGCCCGGACTGATGAGCGCATCGTTGCCATAACCGCTGGTATGCCCAGTGGAACCGGCCTGGATGTGTTTCATGAAAAATTTCCTGAACGATTCTACGATGTGGGTATTGCGGAGCAGCATGCCATAACCTTTGCAGCAGGGATGGCAACACAGGGGCTCAGACCCATGACTGCCATTTATTCAACGTTTTTGCAGCGGGGATATGACCAGGTGCTGCACGATGTATGTTACCAGAAGCTCCCGGTGGTCTTTGTGCTTGATCGGGCCGGTATTGTAGGTGAGGACGGCGCTACACATAACGGTTTGTTTGATATCTCGTATTTGAGAAGTATACCCAATATCATTATCATGGCACCAAAGGACGAAAATGAATTACAGCATATGTTGAGAACATCACTGGCACTGGACTGTCCTGTTGCTATCCGCTATCCCCGGGGTAAAGGATACGGTGTGAAACTGGATGAAGAACTTAAAGTTCTTGAGTGTGGAAAGGCAGAAATAGTGCACCCTGGGGAGGACCTTGCTCTTTTTGCGGTTGGGGCAACTGTTTATCCTGCACTTCGCGCCGCAGAACAACTCGAACAAGAGGGAATAGGGGTGTCAGTTATTAACTCCAGGTTTATCAAGCCACTTGATAGTGATCTGATAGGTGACCTGGCACGAAAGACCGGCAGGATCCTGACTGTTGAAGAGAATGTACTTGCCGGGGGTTTTGGCAGTGCAGTTTTAGAAGTATTGCAGGATCGTGATATCCAGGGCGTAAAAGTGAAGTGTCTGGGTATTGATGATGTGTTTGTGGAGCATGGTGCTCAGAATATCATTCGCAAGAAGTATGGATTGGACACAGAAGGGATTGTGAGTTCAGCACGGGAGATACTACATGGGCACGGCAAATGCTCATCGGGAAAAGAAAGATCGCTTGGATAAAATGCTGGTGGAAAGAGGATTGGTTGAAAGCAGGCACAAGGCCCAGGCCCTCATAATGGAAGGGAAAGTGTGGGTTGAGGGCAAACGAGTGGAGAAAGCAGGCGTCCAGGTAAGACAAGAGGCAGTGATTGAAATCAGGGGGGAGACCTGTCCCTATGTGAGCCGCGGGGGTACAAAACTGGAGAAGGCACTTGATCACTGGCAGCTTCCCGTCCGGGGTAAAATATTTCTTGATGCGGGGGCCTCTACCGGAGGGTTTACCGACTGTCTTTTGCAGCGGGGAGCAGACAGGGTATTTGCTGTTGATGTGGGATACGGTCAGCTTGCATGGAAATTACAGTGTGACGAACGGGTAGTGAATATTGAAAGGACCAATATTCGCTACCTTGAGAAAACACAACTTACCGGTGAGCCGGATAGCGCAGTGATTGATGTTTCCTTTATTTCCTTGAGGAAAGTAATTCCTAAAGTGCTTGAATTGATTAAAAAGGGCGGAGATATTCTAGCGTTAATCAAACCTCAATTTGAAGTTGCAAAAGGGGAAGTAGGAAAACGAGGGGTTATAAGGGATGCACGCACCCATGAAAGTGTGATCGAGGAGATTTCTTCTTTTGCATTAGAGACTGGACTTACTGTACGGGGTGTTGTGGAGTCTCCGCTTATGGGGCCGAAAGGGAACAGGGAGTTTTTTATTTACCTGAAAGAAGAAGGGAGCACCTAGGGGCTGTAATACTATTATTGTTGCCAGATAGCAACCTGTTGTCATTGCAAGGAGCAGAGCGACGAAGCAATCTTATTAAAAAATAGTAGTATGAGATTGCCACGCCCTTCGGGCTCGCGCCCTGAAGGATGACCTGGTCATCCTGAGGAAGTGCCCTTGGGGTGCAATTACTCTTATTTTAATGTACAGTGCTAGGTGAGATTTATAATGGCGGGCTGTTGGTATGATACTCATGCATCCAGCAAATCCGGAGTAAGATTTTTCTGGTCTACTGGGCCCAGGGCAGAAAGCGAGAGACAGCTTCTGTCAAAGATGGTTTGACCGAGTTCTTTTACATCCTCTACAGTGACCTTATCAATGTTCTCCAGTATTTCCTGTAACGAAATGAATCGTTTGAAGTAGATTTCACATTTTGCCAACCGGGTCATTCGACTATCAACGCTTTCAGAAGCAAGCAGGGTATTTCCCTTGAGATGTTCTTTAGCTGTTCTCAGTTCAGCTTCAGAAATACCATTGTCCTTACATTTGTAAAGTTCTGCAAGAACGACCTTAATTGCTTCCTCTGCCATCTTGTGGCTTACCCCCAGATAAACCGAAAAAACTCCCGTATCGAAAAAAGAAGAGAAGTATGAATAGATGGAATAGGCAAGCCCCTTTTTTTCCCGTATCTCCTGAAAGAGACGTGAACTCATACTGCCACCAAGGATGGTATTCAATACATAGCCTGCATACCGTAAAGAGTGATCTTGCTGTATGCCTCTTGTTCCGATACAGAGATGAACCTGTTCCAGGTCTTTAGCATGGAGTGAAAAGCTTGAGACAGGCGTAACGGATTTGCGTACAGGATTTGCGTTTCCCTTTTTTAACGCTCCAAAACTCTTGCTGAAACCATCCACAATCTGGTCGTGATTGAGATTCCCGGTGGCGGCAATAATGATTCTTGAGGGATCATAGTGTTTGTGTTGTAAAAATGAGATAAGCTTTTTTCGGTCAAGAGCTCTCACCGTCTCCACATTTCCTAAAATGGGTTGGGCGATTGGATGATCCCTGAAGAAGGACTTGCTGAAAAGTTCCTGGATGTATTCATCAGGAGTGTCTTCAGAAAGGTGTATTTCCTGGATTATGACTTCCCGTTCCCGTTCTATTTCCTGTGGATCAAAGGTGGAATTGAGAAATATATCGGAAATTAAGTCAAAGGCAACATCAATGGTGTTGTCAAGTACCTTTACATAGATGCCAGTGTACTCTTTGCTGGTGAGGGCATTGAGTATCCCCCCGACGGAATCAATCTCTTTGGAGATGTCTAAAGCTGTACGTTTTTGAGTCCCCTTAAAGAACATGTGTTCAATAAAGTGGGCTATACCGTTCTGTTCAGTATCCTCATCCCGGGAGCCCGTCACAATCCATGCACCGAGGGAAATGGAACGAACATGGGAGATTTGCTCGGTAACAATGGTAACACCGTTATCGAGGATTGTTTTTTGATACATAGGATTGTGGGGTGATGAGGTTACCATGGGATTATTTTTGTGCGGGTGAATGATTTAATGCCTCTTTACGGCTCAGTTTGATTTTACCCTGTTTGTCAATCTCTAAGACCTTGACCATGACTTCGTCACCTTCCTTGAGTACATCCCGTACATTTTGCACACGTCCTTCGGCCAGCTGGGAAATGTGAACCAGACCATCGGTTCCCGGGAAAATTTCAACAAATGCCCCGAAATCCATGATGCGCTTTACCGTGCCACGGTAAATCTTATTGATTTCTGCTTCCTGGATTATGTTCTGGACCATATCAATGGCCTTCTGGACTGATTCAGAACTGCTGGAGTAAATGTTGACTTTCCCCGTATCGTCGATTTCAATCTTGGCTCCCGTTTGTTCGACTATGTTCTTAATGATCTTTCCACCGGGGCCTATAACATCGCCAATTTTATCCTGTTTAAGCTGTATGGTTGCAATACGGGGGGCCCAGGTTGACAGTGAAGATCGGGGCTCTTTTAAGGTTGTCTCCATCTTGTCTAAAATGAATAAACGGCCCTCCCGTGCCTGAGCAAGTGCCTTGCTTAGGATTTCGGGTGTGATGCCGGTAATCTTTATGTCCATTTGCAGTGCTGTAACCCCTTCCCGGGTTCCGGCAACTTTGAAATCCATGTCACCTATATGATCTTCATCCCCCAGTATGTCCGAAAGCACAATGAAGTCGTCGCCCTCCTTAATTAACCCGAGGGCTATTCCTGCTACAGGGGCTTTGATGGGCACACCGGCGTCCATGAGTGAGAGTATGGAACCGCATACGGTTGCCATAGAGGAAGAACCATTGGACTCCAGCACCTCGGAAACGATCCGTATGGTATAGGGAAACTCATCTTTTAGAGGAAGCACTTTTGCAATGGCTTTTTCAGCCAGGGTTCCATGGCCAATTTCTCTTCTGCCCGGGGACCGGAGGAATTTTACTTCGCCGACAGAAAAGGGTGGAAAGTTGTAGTGGAGCATGAATGCCTTAGAACTGTTTTGCATAACTGAGTCAACCCGCTGCTCATCAGCTGTGGTGCCAAGGGTGGTTGATACGAGCACCTGAGTTTCTCCCCGGGTAAAGAGCGCTGATCCGTGTGTGCGGGGAAGAACACTCACCTCACTGGTAATGTCACGTATCTCGTCAAAGGCCCTTCCACCAATTCTTGTTTTCTCTTTAGAAATAAGTTCCCGTATAATTTTTTGTTCCAGCTTGTCGCAAACGGTCCTGATCTCCTGTTCTCTGTCTTCATACTTGGGCAGCAGTGCCTCTACGGTTGACTTTCCGATCTGCCGTAAGGTTTCATACCGTTCCAGTTTCTCTGGCATACGGATTGCCTGTGAAATTTTTTCAGAAGCAGCATCTATAACATCCTGTTTGAGATTTTCATCAATGGAGGGGGGAACGAAGTTCATTTTCGTTCTTCCTACAGATGCTTTGAGCTCCTGTTGCATATTCACAATTTCCATGATGGATTGATGCCCAAATGAGATAGCGTCCGAGATAATCTGTTCGGGTTGCATGGAAGCCTCTCCCTCAACCATGACAACGGCATCCTTGCTGCCTGCTATGATGATTTCAAGTGTGCTGTTCTCTAACTGTTCATGGGAGGGGTTTATAATGAATTGGTCATCGATTCTTCCCACACGAATACCTGCAATAGGTCCATTGAAGGGGATGTTTGAAATCTCAAGTGCCGTTGAGGCACCGATAATTGCTAAAATGTCAGGATTGCATTCAGGATCGGCAGAAAGAACCGTAGCAATAATCTGGACATCATTGGTAAATCCATCAGGAAAGAGTGGTCTTAAGGGCCGGTCGATGAAACGGGATGTTAAGACTTCACGCTCATTAGGGCGCCCTTCACGTTTAAAAAAGCCTCCAGGTATCTTTCCAGCAGCATAGGTCATCTCCTGATAGTCTACGGTTAAGGGAAAGAAGCTTACCTTTTCCCTGGGTTCTTTGGAAGCAACAGCAGTGACTAAAACTATGCTGTCACCGTAGTGAACCGTAACAGACCCATTGGCCTGTTTTGCAATTTTGCCGGTTTCGATAGCGAATGCTCTTCCGCCCCAATTGGTTTCAATTTTTTTGCTCATAGTGGTTGTACTCCTTTTGCTTGTAACAATCGACACCCTGTAGTGGTGAGTAACTTACTTTCTAATGCCCAGTTCATCAATGAGCTTGCGATAGCGGGTCGGATCATTCCGCTTCAGATAGGTGAGTAAGCGCCTTCGCTGGTTCACGATTTTCAGCAATCCCTGACGGGAGTGATGGTCCTTTTTATGCATCTTAAAGTGTCCGGTAAGATAGGTGATCCTTTCGGTCAGAAGTGCAATCTGTACTTCTGGAGAACCCGTATCCGAATCGTGGGTTTTGTGTTTTTCAATTATTTCTTTTTTTTGATCAGGCTCGAATGACATTGATTCCTCCTCTAGTGATAGTTCTTAGTGTAACGTATTTTCGTGGGGGTTGAAAAAACAGACGAGTTTTAAAGCTTGATTCGTCTCGGGTGCTTTGCACAACTGATGTGAATCTATAAGAGAGTGAACAAGTGCTATATGGGTGTCTCCCGGTGAGGAGACCTTTACTAAGTCACCCCTGTTGAGTGTTGTGCGAGAAAAGCTTTTTACCTGGGAAACGCAAACAGTTTTTCTCTTTCTGAGTAAGTCAATGAGATTATTGTCAACGATGAGGTTCGGTAAATTTTTAAATGATTTGGTCAGGGACAACAAATTATCACGGGGCACGGTGTCTTGAGTGGTTGTTCGAAGCCGATCAAGTTTCATGGCATCTTCTAAATGGAATAGTCCGCTTTGGAGTCTTGTAAGCTCTACAAGATGTGCACCACATCCAAGTTTTGTGCCGCTATCGGCGCAAAGCGTTCTGACATAGGTCCCCGGGGAACAGCTTACCTCAAAGGTTACGTGGGGAAGGGTAATTTCAACCACCTTAAGCCCGTGTATGGAAATCGAGCGTGCTTTACGTTCAAGAGATATGCCTTTGCGGGCAAATTTGTAGAGAGGAGTGCCCCGAACTTTGAGCGCAGAGAACATTGGGGGGATCTGCTTGCTCGTGCCTGTAAAAGAGCTGAGCACCCGAATAATGTGCTCGTGGTCCGTTGGAATGTGATTGCTTTCCGCAATAACTTTACCTTCACGGTCCTGGCTATCAGTTTCAATACCTAATTTCATTGTTGCCCGATATTTTTTTGTGCCATTCATGAGAAAAGGAACAAGCTTTGTTGCTCTGTTAATAAAGAGCGGTAAGACACCTGTGGCAAGGGGATCGAGGGTTCCTCCATGTCCAACCTTTCGTGCTCCAAGGATAGCCTTGACCTCTTTTACCACTCCAAATGAAGTGATACCAGGCGGTTTATCTACAATAAGCATTCCATCCATACACATTGTTCCATGGTAACTGAACTGACCACTAACGTGGTACATGAGTTAACTCTGAGTTTCTTTTAAGCTGTCGAGAATATGATCTATTTTTGTTCCGTATGCTAAAGAGTGATCGTACTTAAAAATAATTTCGGGTATATAACGCATCCGAAGTCTCTTGCCGAGTTGTTTTTTTATGAAGGAAGAGACCCGGCTAAGGGCATCCGCTGATTCCTCTGCCTGCTGTTCATCACCGAGGATAGTATAAAATACCTGCGCATGCTTAAGGTCTTTGGAAAGTTCCACATCAGTGATTGTTATAAACCCAATGTGGGGATCTTTTACTTCCTTGCAAAGCATCTCAGAAATTTCTTCTTTGAGGAGATCGGCAACACGAGTCGCCCGACTATACCCTTTGTTCATAACCTCCTCTGTGTAATTGGTAGTTTCAAGAAGGTTCGGATAGGGAAGTTAAAAGGTGATAATTTCCATTTCAGCATGTTTAATTTCAGCACTGTTACTTTCTTCGATGAAATAAATGACTTTGTCCAGAGATGAGTTAACAAATCGTTTTTCATTTCCTGCTATGCAGAACCCTATTTGAGCACTCTGCCACAGGTCCTGGTTTCCTACCTCAGCAATTGAGACATTAAACTTACTTTTTACCCGCCCGATAATACTTTTTACCACTCGCCGTTTTTCTTTCAGGGAATGATTATCTCTCAGTACCAAGTCCAAATGGCAGATTCCTATGACCATGCTGAGCTCGTAAGGTGTCGGAATGCTTAGTAGCGTAAGCCACAACTACTACAATTTAGTGGGAACCTCCTCTACGGTGTAACATTCTATAGTATCACCAATTTCAATTGCCTTAAACCCGTCTATGCCAATACCACACTCATACCCTGATTCAACTTCCCGAACATTGTCTTTGAAACGTTTCAAAGAAGAAATCTTTCCCTGGTGGATTGCATTCCGGTTTCTCATAAGGCGGGCCATAGTACCCCTGACCATTTTACCATCTGTGACGACGCTACCGGCGATAGTTCCCTCCCGGGAGACTTCAAAGACCTGTTTGACTTCAGCTTTTCCACAGGGTTTTTCCACCAGGGTTGGAGCGAGCAGCCCTTCCAGGGCCTTTTTAATGTCTTCGATTGCATCGTAGATGATGGTGTAGGTACGGATATCTACCTTTTCCTGTTCAGCAACCTGTTTTGCTTTTGCGTCAGGATTAACACCAAATCCAATAATAATGGCCTGTGAAGCAGAGGCAAGCATTACGTCAGACTGATTAATGGCACCCACACCACGGTGAATGGTGGTAATTTTTACATTTTCATTTCCCAATTCTTCCAGGGACTTTGCCAGGGCGTCAAGGGTTCCGTGGACATCAACTTTTAAAATGACATTAAGTTCATTGAGTTCGCCTTCTTGCAAGTGCTCATGGAGGCCTTCTAGTGTTATTTTATGGGTTGCATGAAGACCTTGCTCCCTCTGGCGTTGTTGCAGGTAGGCGCCTGCCTGACGTGCTTTTTTCTCTTCGTCAACTACCAGAAAATTGTCTCCAGCGTCCGGTACGCCGGCTAACCCGAGTAACTGTAGCGGAGTGGCGGGGCCCGCTTGAGAGATTTCCTCTCCTTGATCGTTAACGAGAAGCCGTGCTTTCCCATAGTGAACTCCCGAGATAAATGTATCCCCTGTCTTGAGGGTTCCTTCCTGAATGAGAATGGTAGCTATGGGCCCTCTCATTTTGTCGAGTTTTGCTTCAATGACTGTCCCCTTGGCAGGTTTGTGAGGATTAGCCTTTAGCTCGAGCATTTCTGCCTGGAGAAGGATTGTTTCCAAAAGGTGTTCTATTCCTGTTTGCTGTTTGGCCGATATTTCTACGTAGAGCGTATCTCCACCCAGGTCTTCAGGAAGAAGCTCGTATTGCATAAGTGATTGCTTAACCCTCTGAGGGTCGGCATTCGATTTGTCAATTTTATTAACGGCAACAATGATAGGTACCCCTGCTGCTTTAGAATGGTCTATTGCCTCTACAGTCTGGGGCATGACACCATCGTCCGCTGCAACAACGAGGACTACGATATCGGTCACTTTAGCTCCCCGCGCACGCATGGTGGTGAATGCCTCATGACCGGGTGTATCAATAAAAACGATTGTTCCTTTATCGAGTTGAACATGATAAGCCCCAATGTGCTGGGTTATGCCACCGGCTTCCCGTTCGGTCACATTTGTTTGTCGAATTGCATCGAGCAACGAAGTCTTACCATGATCAATATGTCCCATAACTGTTACAATAGGGGCACGGGGTAACAGGTCTTCCGGGGTGTCTTTTGTTTCAGTCAGGATGTGTTCTTCTTCACGTGTAATAAGTTCAATTTCATAACCGAACTCATGAGCTGCCAGGCCAGCGGCATCAGTATCGATTGTTTCATTCACTGTTGCCATCACACCAAGATTCATCAGCTTTTTGATTACTTCTCCCCCTTTGACGCTCATCCGTTTCGCCAGCTGGCCAACAGTTATGCCATCAGCCATTTTAATCTTTCTCTTAATCGCCTTGGGTGTGGTAAGTTGAGTTTTTTTGGTCTTGGCCAGTGTGAGTGGTTTCTTCTTGCGAGAGAAAGTGGGCTTATAGACCTTGGCCGGTTCTTCGGAAGGGGTGGTTTCATCCTCTTTAAAATCTTTTGAAGAGATAGTGCCGGGTCTCTTTTTTGTTAAGTCTTCAGCAGGGACAAACCGTTCTCTCCGGGGCTTCCTTTTCTTGGCTTTTCCCTTACGTTTTTTGTCTTCCTCAGCCTCTTCCTCATCCTCTTTAGTTTCTTCCACTTCAAGCTTTAGATCTTTTTTACCAACTATTTTTATTTGAGGAGGTTTTTCCGGGGCAGGAGCAGGAGCTGCTTTTTTTGCTGTGGTTTCTCCCTTCTGAGGTGCTGCCTCCTTCTTTCCTTCTTCTTCCTGTTGTTCTCCCGTTACTTCCTCTTCTACCGGTTGAGCACTCTCAGGCATTGTATCAGTTGGTTCTGCTTGTGCAATCTCCTGTTCCTCAACAGGGGGCTCGGCTTCTACTGCTTTTCTTCTTCTCCGGATAAGGGTTGGTTTAATTCTTTTTTCGACAACGTTTTCAGCAGTAGGAGGAGCCAGGGCGTTCTTAACCCGTGCTACGTCGTCTTCGGAAATGGCACTCATGTGGTTCTTGAATTCAATGCCAAGTTTTTTTAAATGTGGAAAGATATCTTTGGCCTTCAGTTCAAGCTCTTTGGCAAGTTCATGTATTCTCATAATATCTACAAACGGGTTAGAGGGTAGGATACCTACTCTTTAGGAAATCCTGTTTGTAATCTCCTGCTCGTTAAGGGTGAACGGTTACTCCTCGTCTTCAGTTTGTGGAGATGTTTTTTCAGTATCAGGTTCGCTACCTTGCTGTTTTAAGAAATCCTCAGCTGCTTGCTTGATCTGTTTTACTTTCTTTTCACCAAATCCAGGAAGTTTTAAGAGTTCTTCAGCCTTGGTTTTGATGATATCAACGGGAGTGTAATAGCCTTCATTAAAAAGGGTTTGAGCGCTGGTTTCGCCGATGCCCTGAATTTGAGTTAACTGTTCAAGGGCATTTTCTGACTCGCCATCTGCTTCTGATTTGCTCTTGATATCAATTTTCCACCCGGTTAATTTAACTGCCAAGCGAACGTTCTGTCCTTTTTTGCCAATGGCAAGGGAGGTCTGATTATCAGGCACAATGACTTCCATGGCTTTACGGTCGTTGTAGAGGATAACTTCCACAATTTCTGCTGGTGCGAGAGAACTGCAGACAAATTTTGCAGGATCTTCAGACCAGGGAATAATGTCGATCTTTTCTCCCTTGAGCTCCTGCACAATGTTTTGTACCCGTGACCCCTTGGATCCAACACAGGCACCTACCGGGTCCACATCAGGATTGGAAGACTCCACCGCAATTTTTGTTCTAATGCCCGGCTCCCGGGAAATGCTTTTTATGGTAACAACGCGCTCATTGACTTCAGGGACCTCTGTTTTAAAGAGTTCTGTAATAAAACCCAGGTGGGTTCTTGAAAGTACTATTTGGGGATCTTTAGTTGTCTTTTTTATATCAAGAATGTATGCCTTTACTCTATCTCTCTGGCGGTAGTGTTCTTTGGGAACTTGTTCTTTTGCTGGCAGGATCGCTTCTGCTCTCCCCATATTAACAATGATGTCTCCTCTATCAAATCGCTGGACAATCCCGGTTACCAGTTCACCTTTGCGATCCTTGTAATTTTGGAAGGTGTTTTCCCGTTCAGCCTCTCTGATATTTTGAATTATAACCTGTTTAGCGGTTTGGGCTGCAATTCTTCCAAAATCGGCTGTGTTCAGTTTGACACCGAGACTATCACCTACCTGGGCTTCTGGATCCAGGTGTTTCGATTCTTCCAGGGAGATTTCGCTCTTAGGATTTTTAACCTCACTAACCACATTCCTGAATTGAAAGAGTTCAACTTCACCTGCCTCTGAATTAAAATGTGCTTCAATGTCTGCATTATGGCCATATCTATTCTTTGCAGCTTTAAGCAGGGCGGCCTCTAGGGTTTCAATGAGAATTTGTTTGTCAAGATCTTTATCTTTCCTGACTTCCTCGAGAATGCGGTCAAGTTCGTTTATCATGGAATCATTTCCTTGGATTATTAAATGACTATGAGCCCTATCACCTTTGCTTATTTGGTTTTTTTGCCGGTGAATTGGGGAATTGATATATGCTATGTGCTTTGGATATCAGGGATAGGGGGATAACGGCGTCTTGGTCGTCTATTTGCAGTATAATATTCCCATTCTCGCAGCCCAGCAGCGTGCCCTGAAAGTTCTTTCTTTGTTCGATGGGTTCGAAGGTCTTTACTTTGATAATTTTTCCAATAGAGCTGATGAAGTCTTTTTCTCTTTTTAAGATGCGGTTAAGACCGGGTGATGAGACTTCTAAAATATAGCCATGGGGAATGATCTCTTTTACTTCAAGTATATCCCCTATCTGCCGGCTCAAACTGGAACAGTGGTGGATGGTTACTCCCCCTGCTGTGTCGACGTAGAATCGGAGAACCCATCCCCTTGATTCCTTCTGGTACTCTACATCGATTAACTCCAGTCCTTCGGATGAAATAATCGGCTCAGTCAGTTCTTCAATAGCTTCTATGAGGCTTTTTGTCATGATTGTCCGGTCAATAAAAAAAGCGGGAACTTCCCACTTTTCCACAGTGCATTGCTATTTCTAGCATAAGTTATGTATAAATGCAAGTGAAAAAAACATTTATAAGTACAGTTTGGAGCGGGCAACGGGGTTCGAACCCGCGACCCCAAGCTTGGGAAGCTTGTACTCTACCAACTGAGCTATGCCCGCTTAAATGCACTATATAACAGGCAGTTAATCAAAGTCAACAGTTTTTTCAAGCATTTTTGTTCTGAAATCCCGCGTGCTAATGGTCATGGGCGGTCGCTTTGGTCCTGTATAAGGTAGAATACCCCTAAGGATGAGCACTTTTTATAAAAGCTTTTCTCCGGTGAGGCTGTGTCACACTGTCATGGGGCGGGAGGGTAAAAGGACCGAAATAATCCCATGCAGTTTTGAAAAGAACAGCGCTTGTCACGCTTTCTTCCGTCTCGACCCACCAGCCGGGCAATTCACTCACAATGACCAGGGATACTTTTGAGCGAGACACACAGCACAAGAGATAGTAACCTTTTCCCACCTCTCTTTGTCAGGATGTGTACTTTCGGAAATGATCAAGTGTTTGAGATCAGTTGAACAAGACACTGTTTTTGTCCTTTACTTTGGTGTTCTATATGGTATAAGGATGAATTTGCAAAATTATGATGAAGATAAATCAAAACAGAGGGTAACTTATGCAAAAAAAGAGTGTTATCAGGGAATACGTTGAAGCTTTTGCCGTTGCGATTGTGCTGGCACTCATTATTCGAACCTTTGTAGTGCAAGCCTTTAAGATTCCTTCCGGCTCAATGGAACCAACCTTGCTCGTAGGAGATCATATTCTGGTTAATAAATTCATCTATGGTGAACACATCCCCTTTACGGATATCAAAGTGCTTGATTTTAGAGATCCCAAGCAAGGTGAGATCATTGTATTCGTTTATCCAAAGGATGAGAGTAAAGACTTTATTAAACGGGTTATAGGGGTGGAAGGGGATACAATTGAAATTAAAGATAAGAAGCTTTTCATAAATGATAAACTCTTTAATGACCCTTATGGATTCTACAAAGATAATGCTATTATCCCCGGACACGTACAGCCAAGAGATAACTTTGGTCCTGTCACAGTTCCAGAAGATTCTCTCTTTGTGATGGGGGATAATCGCGACCGTAGTGCCGATAGCCGCTTCTGGGGGTTTGTGCGACTGAATCAGGTAAAAGGAAAGGCCTTTTTAATCTATTGGTCCTGGAGTGGCTTCATGCGTGACATTAAATGGGGGAGAATTGGAAAGTTAATTCGATGACAGAATGATTCCTGATTGCATGATTTCATTGTACCCTATAGGCGGTTAAGAATGCTTTGCTGGAATACAGGACGATATCACAGGCCCTTTCTTAGTATGCTGGTTCTCATTTTCCTTGTTGTTTTGGGATGTGTCCGGGATGACAATCAGCGATTACCGGGTTTTAAAGATCACAATATAGTCCTTATTTCTGTGGATACCCTGAGAGCTGATTATTTAGGCTGTTATGGTGCCCCTAACACGACTCCCTTCATTGATTCAATAGCTCAAACCAGTTTTGTTTTTGAATCAATGTACACGACTTCATCAACCACCCTTCCTGCTCATGTTTCCCTGCTTACCTCCCTTTATCCAAAAGATTGCAGGAATGGATATTCCCTGGGTGACTCAGTTACGACAATGGCTGAGGTGCTTGGCGCACATGGGTATCTCAACTGGGCTTTCGTGAGTGCTTTACCTCTGGATGTGCGCTTTAACCTGGATCAGGGGTTTGATTACTATGATGCTGATTTCAGTGAGTGCAGTGGCAGTCTTGATTTGCAAGATAAAAAGTGGTTTGCACACAACTATCAGGTTTTTGACTGCAACGCTGAAGAGACTACCAACAGAGTCCTAACCACACTGCAAACGAAGGAACATCACACACCGTATTTTTTATGGGTACACTATTACGATCCGCACCTTCCCTATGCACCTCCCAAAGACTTTTACGATTCCACTAAAGTAGCACGTGATACCTTCCCCTACTTTCTTGCTAAACCAACCCAATCTGATATTACCAGCCTGCAGGAGCTCTATAGGGGTGAAGTCACTTATGTGGATTATCATCTCAAAAGGCTCATAGAGGGACTAAAGAAACTGGGGAAGGCGGAGAAAACGATTCTGGTAATTGTTGCAGATCACGGTGAAAACTTATATCAGCATGATGGTTATCTGGATCACAGCCTGGTAGTCTATGATACGGTCATGTGGATTCCCTGTATTGTCCAGTTGCCGGGTCACCGTGGCAGGCGGATTACCCAACTGGTAAGTATTATGGATATTATGCCGACCTTACTTGATCTGGTGGATGTCAGCCATGACGCCACTGAAGGCCGCAGTCTCACTGCTTTGCTGGAAGGGGAAAAGTCGGGACCCGTGAGGGACTACGTTACCTGCGAAACCAATGATTATGGTGTGAGTGTGAAGGATCAAACCATAGCGGTCAGAACAAAGACGATGAAATTTATTCACAACAGCTGGAAACAGGGAAAGAATATTTTCTTCGCCCTTACTAAAGACCCTTATGAAAAGCATCCGCTGGGAAAGGTGCAGGACCCCGAAGCAGGCAAGCTAAAGGGATGGTATGAAGAGTGGTTCAAACACTATAAATCCGGAAACATGTCATCCCCACGGGAGCTGGACAGTGAGACAAAAGAAGCGCTTAAAAGCCTCGGTTATTTGAAGTAACAGGATTACATGTAGCCGAGGGCCTTTAACTTTTCAATGGTTTCCTTTTGTTTCTCTCTTTCCAGAAAGGACTCACGGGGATGTGCGGATGCAGACCATTGTTCAAGTTTTTCCCTCAGTCTTGTAACCAGTGATCTGATTTCCGGCGTCGGTGACAGCAGTAAGTTGTTTTGCTCAAAGGGATCCCGTGAGAGATCGTAGCATTCTTCAGTATTTGCAAAGGGTGTTTGAATGTATTTGAAATTTCCTTCACGTATACAGCGTGCTTTGTTGGTGTGCTGCCAGCCTGATGGGATTTCGGGAACTTTCCATGGTCTGGTTAAAGTTGCTTGACCATACAGTGTGTGCTCACTCTCTGTTTGGGCCAGGGTGGTAAGATCAAAAACCCTGCCATCGATACCACCGGGTACAGGAAGGTTGAGGTACTGTAGCAGCGTTGGTGCAATATCAATGCTTGAGGTCAGCTGGGTTATTGTCCTGCCTCCCTGTTTTCTGTCCGGCAATCTAATCAAACATATCCCCTGCATGGTTGTCTGGTAGGTTGCTGTGCCATGATGAAAGTATGGCATGTGCTCCCAGAAGTTCTCGCCGTGATCGCTGGTGACAACCAGCAGTGCATCATCGAGGATTTCTTTTTCTTTCAGGTAAGCGATAAGGCGGCCAATATGGTGGTCCATATAGGATACCTCTCCAGCATACTGGATGACGGCCTCTTTCGAAGCTTCCCAGTCTTTTTTACTGAGGGTAGATGCACAGCTGTAGTGAGCCGGAATACTGTTACTGGTTTTTCCGGTTTCTTCTAAATGATAAAGGGTGTTATAGGGAGGTGGTGCTGCGAACGGTTTATGGGGGTCAAAGTAATGGACAAAAAGGAACAGATTTGATGGAACACCTGTTTGTTCAAGATAGCGAATAGTTGCGTCTGTGACTGATTGTGCCGATCGTTCATTCTGGGTCCGACGTTCTGTACCCACAAATTTTTCGTATCTTTCATCATAATAATCAAACCCCTGGGAAAAGTGGAAACGACTGTCCAGGGCAAAAGAACCAATAAAACCTGCCGTATGAAAACCGGCACCCTTAAGAATTTCGGTCAGCATGACATTTTCGCTGTTAACTATAAAACCGTTTTGAGGGGTTCCGTGGGTGTGGGGGAATGTCCCGGTAAACAGAGAGGTATGGGAAGGCAGTGTTGTTGGAACCACTGTCATGTAGTTGCTGAAGAGCAGTGATTCTTCAGCCAGCTGATCAAGGGAGGGGGTGCTTATCCAGGGATTGCCGTAACAGCCAAGATGATCGGGACGTGTGGTATCCAGAGAAATAAATATGACGTGTTTGGCGCGTACCTCCTGGAGTGCAGTGCAAACTGCTGCAGAACAGGATTGCCAGGAGTGTAACAACCGCATAGTGGATCGGTTTCATTTTTTTTGTGCTATACAGAGCAATAGTCGTGGAGTATAAGGGGCACGGTATTAGGTGAAAAATGTTGCATTATCCCTACGGATGTCAGGTGCCTCCGGTGAATGAAAATTTTCTTTGACTTTTGTGAGGTTTTCGGTATTATTAATAAAAACCTTTAATTTAATCCGGTGAGATTAAGAAGGTATATGATGATGCAGAGAAAACTATTTAGAGAAAAAGCCTCTTTACCCCCAATCTGGGTGAAGAGGCTTTTTGTGAGGAGAGGGTAGGAACATGGTGAAAAATAAGGTGATTCATAATCAAGAGCAGATAGAAAAGAGTTTAAAAAGAATGGCTCATGAAATCCTGGAGAAAAACACGGAAGGAAAGGATCTCGTTCTCATTGGTATTAAGAAAAGGGGGGTAACCCTGGCACGCAGGCTTGCAGGTTGCCTCAAGGAGGTTGGAGGTATTGACGTGCCCATAGGAGAGCTTGATATCAATCTCTACCGGGACGACCTCTCCGAAATTTCTTCTCAACCGATTTTGCGTAAAACAGAGGTGCCTTTTGCGGTCAAGGAAAAAAAAGTAATACTGGTTGATGACGTTCTCTATACGGGCCGGACAATCAGGGCTGCATTGGATGCAATCATTGACTTAGGGAGGCCCTGTTGTATTCAGCTTGCTGTGCTTTTAGATCGTGGACATCGGGAATTGCCAATCAGGGCTGATTACGTTGGTAAAAATGTTCCCACCTCACGGGGTGAATTAATTGAGGTTAAACTGTTAGAAGATGATGGTGTAGATGAAGTTGTTATACAGGAGGAGAACTAATTATGCCATTACGAAACAAGGATCTACTCACAATAGAGCAGTTGAGTGTGGATGAAATCAAACTTATTTTAGATACTGCAGATTCAATGAAAGAGATTTCCACGAGGGATATCAAGAAAGTTCCTACCCTCCGGGGCAAAACTGTTATTAATCTCTTTTATGAACCAAGCACCCGGACAAGGACCTCATTTGAAATTGCCGGCAAGCGACTGAGCGCCGATGTTGTTAACATTTCTACGTCTACCAGCAGCGTGGTAAAAGGTGAAATTCTCAAAGATACCGGGAGGAACCTGCAGGCCATGAGTCCTGACCTGGTAGTTATCAGGCATTCCTGTGCCGGGGCCCCTGCAATTCTTGCTGAAACACTGCCTGCAGCTATTATTAATGCAGGTGATGGTGCTCACGCACATCCTACCCAGGCACTCCTGGATGCCTTTACCATTCGAGAGAAGAAGGGTGCGATTGATGGGCTTACGGTAGCTATCATTGGTGATATTACTCACAGCAGAGTAGCACGGTCGAATATTGCAGCGTTAAACAAAATGGGAGCAAAGGTTGTTGTATACGGACCTTTTACCATGATACCGGCTGGTATTGAAGCAATGGGTGTCAGAGTGGCTACGGGCATGGAGGATGCACTTACAGATGCAGATGTCATTATGATGCTCAGAATCCAGATGGAGCGTCAGAGCAGATTTCTCTTTCCCTCGGTGCGTGAGTATGCAAGCTTTTTTGGGCTGAATGGGGAACGGCTCACAAAGGCAAAAAAAGATGTATTAATAATGCATCCCGGGCCCATCAACCGTGGGGTAGAAATATCTCCGGAAGTGGCTGACGGACCCTATGCACTCATATTAGACCAGGTTGCTAATGGTGTGGCGGTGAGAATGGCCTTACTCTATCTTTTAATCAGCTAGTGATTCGATTCGTATTTATTTAACAGACCCTTAGAGTGAAAACCATTAATAGTGCTAACTCAGCACTTAGTCCTGAGTTAATAAATTCGTTATCGTATTTATGAATCGATGGACTAGAAGGAGGAACGATGTTACTAATTAAAAATGGAAGAGTCCTTGATCCGGCCAATGGGGTAGATGATTACCTCAATGTCCTCGTCGACCACGGCACTGTTGTTGAGGTATCCAAGAGTGCATTTGAAGGCCAGGAAAAAGAGGGCAGGATGGAGGTCATTGATGCCCGGGAGATGCTCGTGGTACCCGGCCTTCTTGATATGCATGTCCACTTACGGGAGCCGGGCCATGAGTACAAAGAGACCATACAAACAGGCTGTCAAGCAGCAGCTGCAGGAGGGTTTACCTCGATAGCCTGTATGCCCAACACCAATCCGGTCAATGACAACAAATCGGTAACCGAGTATATTATTGACAGGGCACAGCGTGAGGGATGTGTGAATGTCTTTCCTGTGGGAGCAATCACTAAAGGCCTCGCGGGAGAAGCACTTTCAGAAATGGGTGAATTGCGAGCGGCAGGTGCAGTAGCGGTCTCTGACGATGGGAAAGCTGTTAAGAATAGTGAGCTGATGAGACGGGCAATGGAATATGCGAAAACCTTTGACCTTCTGGTCATTTGCCACTGTGAGGATTCAGATGTGGCAGCGAGTGGTGTTATGAATGAGAGTTTTACTTCTACTCGATTAGGGCTAAAGGGAATTCCCAGTGTTGCCGAAGAAATAGTGGTAGCCCGGGATATACTTTTAGCTGAGTTGACCGGTTGTCGAATTCACATAGCCCATGTGAGTACAGAAGGGTCAGTTCGTATTATCCGCGATGCCAAAGCACGGGGTGTTCGGGTCACTGCTGAGACTGCTCCCCATTACTTTAGCCTGACTGAAGAGCTCTTGACATCGTTTGATACCAACCTGAAGGTAAATCCGCCGCTGAGAAGTTCAAGGGATGTTGAGGCAATCAAAGAAGGACTTCACGACGGTGTGATTGATGTTATTGCTACTGACCATGCTCCGCACTCTTCTTTAGAAAAAGACATAGAATTTGACTATGCTTCACCCGGTATGGTTGGGTTAGAAACGGCACTGCCACTGGCACTAAAGCTTGTCACTGATGGAGTAGTGTCCTTGTCTGAACTGCTGGCAAAGTGCACTGTTCAGCCCGCACAAATACTTGGTGTGCAAAAGGGTACCCTCAGTCCGGGGAGCGAAGCAGATATTACTGTTATTGATCTATCTCAAGAACACACTGTAGATGCTTCGCACTTAAAGTCGAAAAGCAAAAACTCTCCTTTCCACGGCTGGGATGTAAAGGGGAAAGTCCTCTCTACTCTGGTTAAGGGAAGGGTTATATACAAAGCGGACGGGTAGTTTAGTAAAGCACACAGGATAACGCAGTGAGGTTCAGGATGGAAACTATTTTAGTAGTAGATGATGAGCCGAGTATCAGAGAAATTCTTCAAATTATGCTGGAGCGTGAGGGCTATCAGGTCTCCTGTGCAGATAACGGAAGATCGGCCATCAAACTGTTTGAAAAAGAGCGGTACGATGTTGTCATCGCCGATATCAGGATGCCGAAGGTCAATGGTTTTGAAGTGCTGGCAGAGATAAAAAAGATTTCTCCGGAAACCAAGGTTATTATGATTACGGCTTTTGCGTCTTTTGAATCTGCCGTTGAATCCATGAAAGAAGGTGCCTACGATTACATTACCAAACCGTTTAACATTGATGAAGTCAAAACAACCATAAGAAAGGCATTACAAAAAAACGGGTCATCTGAGCAAGACATCCAGAAGGAGAAAGAAAATGGAAAGGTAGAACAGTTTGCGGGAATGGTCAGCTCCAGCCCAGAGATGCTCAGAGTGTTTTCTGTGATTCCCAAAGCGGCAGCTTCAAAAGCCAACGTGCTTATTACCGGGGAAAGTGGTACCGGTAAAGAATTGGTGGCACGGGCAATTCACAGTAATAGTCCAAGAAAAAATGGGCCCTTTATAACCATCAACTGCGGTGGGGTGCCGGAGCAGCTTTTGGAAAGTGAACTCTTCGGTTATACAAAAGGATCATTTACGGGAGCCATTACCGATAAAATCGGTCTCTTTGAAGCCGCCCACCAGGGGACCATATTTTTAGATGAAATCGGGGATTTACCGTTGGCCCTACAGGTTAAACTGCTCAGGATTGTTCAGGAAAAATCCTTCAAACCGGTGGGTGGTACCAAAGAAGTTAGTGTTGATGTGCGGATTATTTCAGCGACCAACATCAATCTGGAAGAACAGGTTATCAAAGGTACATTTAGAGAAGATCTCTTCTACCGCTTAAATGTAATCCATATTAGAATACCCCCCCTGCGGGAACGCAAAGAGGATATACCCCTTCTGGCCCAGCATTTTATCGAACAGTACTCACGTGAATCAGAAAAAGAAATTCGTACGATTTCTTCCTATGCCCTGCAAACGCTTCTTGACTACAGCTTCCCCGGTAATGTCAGAGAACTTGAAAATATCGTGGAGCGAAGCGTCGCACTGGAAACCTCCAATATAATCCTTCCGGAGAGCCTGACCCTGTCACGGTACAAGAGAGAAAAGGAGCACAGTGAACTTCCAAATACTGACATCCCCCCTGAAGGGATTGATCTGGAAAAAGTGGTGGGAGAACTGGAAAAACAGTTGCTGCTCAAAGCACTGCAAAAAACAAACGGTGAAATGAAACAGGCAGCAAAACTCCTGAACATTCCCTACAGGTCGATTCGGTATCGATTAGAAAAATACGATATCAAAGATGCGAGGCTTATGTAGATTATGACCTTGTATAAAGCTGAAGAAGAATCCCGAGACGTTATACTGGGGAAGATCAAGTGGCTCATGAGCTTAAGGCTTGTGATAGCCACTTTTTCATTAGGAACGGCTGCCCTGGTACAGATTACCGCGGGCAAGCCCTATCTGGATCCCCAGCTCGGTGCCCTCTATGTTATTATTGGACTCATCTATACCTTAAATCTCCTCTATGCATTTATTCTAAAAAAGGCGAAACCACTTAGAACTTTTGCATATCTCCAGATTGCCGTTGACCTCCTGTTCATTAGTGCACTGATTAATGTTACCGGTGGGGTGGGAAGTGCTTTTGCTCTCTTCTATTATTTTGCTATCATTGCGGCCAGCATCATTCTCTACCGGAGGGGGGGGGTCATTGTTGCTTCAGCGAGCAGTTTCCTTTACGCCTTTATTGCTGTCCTGGAAACCTATAATATTGTTGAGCCTCTTGAGCTGGTTGTTAAGAGTGAGCTTACCCATGGTGCATCGCTCTTCTTCAATGTGGTGATGAATATTACCGGGTTTTTCTTTGTTGCCCTCTTAAGCAGTTTTCTTTCAGAACAGCTTCGGCAGTCAAGCAAAGCCCTTAAGATCAAGGAACAAGACTATCACAGGCTTGAGGCACTTCACCGGAATATCATACAGAGCATAGGCAGTGGACTGTTTACTGTTGACAAAAAGGAGAGAATCTCCTTTTTTAACCGGGCAGCGGAAGTGATTACCGGGTACAAGTTGTCCCGCGTTTACGGTGTACGGCTCTATGACATCTTCCCGAATTTGCAGAGGACCGGGGATGATTCTGAGCAGATGTCAAGCTATGAGGGGATACCTTCACGCTTTGAAATTGCTTTTAACCGGTCCGATGGGGTGCTGGTACATTTGGGCTTTTCAAAGTCAATGCTCAAGGACAGTGATGGGGGTATTCAGGGTACGGTATATGCCTTCCAGGATGTTACGCGTTTAAAACAGATGGAAGAGCATGTAAAGCTGGTTGATCGATTAGCAGCAATTGGACGTTTAGCAACGGGGATGGCACATGAGATACGCAACCCCTTAGCTTCAATGAGCGGCTCAATTCAGATGCTTGGAGAGACCTTACAGCTCGATTCAGCTAACAAAAGGTTAATGGATATTGTTTTAAAAGAAACGAACAGGCTGGATCAGCTCCTGTCGGATTTTGTACTTTTTACCCACCCCGATGACCGGAAAAAAGAATGGGTGGATCTTGACGGAATTATTGATGAGACTCTTCAGATGTTATCATACAATCCGCTAAAAAATGGCATCGAGGTTGAAAAGAACCTTCAGGTTGGTGCGATGGTGGAAGCTGACTCCCAGCAGCTAAAGCAGGTTTTTTGGAATCTTTTTATCAATGCTGTCCAGGCAATGGGTCCTGGAGGCAGGTTAACGGTTGCAACAAGTATCCTGAATTACGATAGACTGCATGAAAGTCTCCGGGAACGGCTCAATAGTAAGGTTGGCAAGGAGTGGACCGAAATAGTTATTGCTGATACCGGAAGTGGTATACCGGACAACTATCTTGATAAAATTTTTGACCCGTTTTTTACCACAAAAGAAAAAGGGATCGGCTTAGGGCTTGCAATTGTCTACAGTATTATTGAAAGTTATAAAGGTATAATAGAGGTGACCAGTGCTGACAAAAAAGGCAGCCGGTTTGCCATTTACCTGCCTGTTGTTTCTCACCAGTGAAGTTAATCGCAACTCTTGTAGAGGCTAAAATGTGTCCCGTCAGATTTTTCTGAAGGGGTCTAGTGTAGAGCCATTCTGCTCTCACCAGGGCATAGCAGTGAAAAATTGCAGCATAGAAATGGTCAAGCTGTGCGCTTTGTTAGTGATTTTAAGTATAATGATGAATTACTATGCCAGTAGGTTAACAGGTAAGCAATAACACCGGTGCTTGCGAATGCTATTAGTTTGAGGGTTAGGTGGGACTGATGGGTTAGCTGCAGGAGCACTACCAGTATATTTGAAATGACAAAAAATGAGAGACTATTTATTCCAATACATAAAATAGTGGGCCGGAGCAAATAGTGTTTGGCCACTTGCCAAGTAAGTATCTGTCTTGCCAGCAGTATCATAAGGTATGGTGTGATTGCCTCTATAATGGTAAAACATTTCCAGTTTCTAATGAAACCATAGTGTAATGTTAGTGCATAGGCACCCAGTAAGGTTAGGCTAATGATGAATAATTTAGCACTGGAAATCTTAGAAAAAAATTGTTTATCAAAAATGCCTGCCACATAGCCAAACGCGTAAATAATTAAAGCAGGCATAAGAGGATAAACAGATAAGGTTCTATCGATAAACATCTTTTTTATCTCGAATGATATCGGCCAGGTGCTATTGTAGAAAATAAAAAACAGGGACATTGTAATTGCTATGGCAATAAGTGTTTTGTTATAGTTGCTTGCCAAGATAGAGGATTGCAGGTGTAAGCATAAATAAAAAAGAGAAGGTAAATAAAATTTTCATCGTTAATTTGTGGTCATAAATAAACCCCATGAAATTATTGGGGATAGTGGTGCCCGTAAATATACGCATAAGCAGCACATAGGATAGGTATATAAGTAATATTTGCAGTCCTTTAAGAAAAATACGAGTTGATGTTTCTTTGGCATCATTTGCAAACCTGGGAAGATATACATTTCTCGCCATAAATCCAGCTACAAAAAAGAAGAATCCCCCAACGGTAAATATATATCTTGAAATGAACAAGGAAGGTGTAGCAATAACACCTAATCCTATTCGGAGGTCGTAATGAAGAATAAATGCGCTAACGATGATTAATGTTCTCAGTAAATCAATATCTGTATATCTTTTTTGACTCATTGCCAGTCCTCATCAGGAGACGTAATCTGTTTTTTATGGAGTTTTCAACCTGGCCCGATAACAATTTTTGAACTGGTTCAATGACATATCCCTGCTTGTACAAATCGGGGAAAAGCGATTGATCAGTACCTAACAACCATATCTCCCGACCAGAAGATAACGCATCGTTTAGTTTTCCTCTGCTATCTTTTTGTATGGGTTGTCCCCAATCACCAGATAACCACTCAGTATTAATCCATACACCCGTATACGACCTCTGAAATAAATAGTGTTCAAAAAGAATTCCTTGAGTCCAATCTCCGATAACCAGGTAATTCGGATGGGCTGCACGGTTTAGTGCAAAAACTGTGTTGCGGTACTCCATAAGATTGTGGTTTGTTTCTTCAATACGTCGGAATGCAAAAAAGCCGGTTGTGCTGATACAAACAATGAGAATAAGGTAAACACTAAGAATGATGGCAGGGCTTTTCCCAATCCACAAACGTGATACATAGTTACATCCTAATCCCCCTATGAGGCAGAAAAGTGCGTATGTGGGTAATTGAACAGGCACATCCCCAAATCTTTCACCGAACAGGAAGGTTACCAGCCAAAGGCTGAGGATGGCGATCCCTAAGGTGCGTAAATTTTTCTCCGTAATGAGTTGCACAATGCCGGCAATAATAAATGGCACATATAAAAATAAGCTCTTAAGATTTCGTTGCCTTCTTTGTGAAGAAGCCTGGGTTATGCTCATTTGGCCCTGCAGTGCTTTTAGTAAACCACGCCCTCCTGAAAAGTAGTCGTCGAGATGAGGTGCAAGTATAAGCTGTAATTACAAGAAGGGCGACCGTGGAAAAATGAACCAGTTGTTTCCTGTCTTTGATCAATACTATGAGGCAGGGAATTCCAAACAGGGAGCTTGGAGTAATGAGAAATGCAAGGCCAAAAGCTATGCCTGCACAGATTGCTTTTTGTGACAGAACCAGTTGGAGAGATAGTAGGAAAAAGAATAGCTGAGGCATATAAACTTCTGCATAAACTGCATTATATATAAAGAGGTAATTTGTTGACAAGAGCACGCTCGAAATCACAGCCACGAGGAGGTTTTTTGAAATAGTAAGCGCTATGGTGAATAGTAATACGATGCTTAATGCGCCAAAGAAGCAGTTCATAAGATTTAAGGCATAGTCAGAGGGTAAGGGAAGCAGATGTATAAAGGGAATGCCTAACAGGTAGTATCCAAGATGTGTTGTTCTCTGTGAGAAATCAAAATGAGTTATTTGATGCTGGTAGAGTGCTGCATCTCCATTTACCAGGGCATTAGGTGAGATGAAGGCAAATAGTACTAAGGAAAAGAGAAAAATCCCTCCGCAGAAGAACAGGGATTTCTTTGAGACCAAGAAATCACCTAGGTTGAAAATGGATACTGTTGTGTTCTCCCATTTTCCCTGAGTGCTCTGCCGAGCTTAGGGTCTTGTAGGCCATGGTTAGTATACCTGTGGTTTATTCATCGTATGGAGAAATACCATACTGAGCAAGTGTTTTCCTGTAGTGCGGATTGAGCCTGGCAGCCTCCTTAAGTTCCCTGATTCCGCTTTTGGCCCGATCTGATTCCATGTAGAGTATTCCAAGGTTATGAGCAATACATGAC
>CAVVWZ010000029.1:0-4844 GCA_963752035.1 uncultured delta proteobacterium
TCGCCTGCAAACTTTCTTAAAATAAAAGTTTATTAGAGATTGTACGCAATTTAAAGTCACCGTATAAAAGGAGGGGTCAAACCTACACATTTGACATTTTTTTGTCAAATGTGTAGGTTTGACCCCTTTAGTTTTGAAAAAATGGCGGAGAGAGAGGGATTCGAACCCTCGGTAGCAGCTTTCCCCCTACACTCGCTTAGCAGGCGAGCGCCTTCAGCCAGCTCGGCCATCTCTCCGCAGGAACTTAAAGTTTTTTCAGCAGTGCTCTAGATATCAATCCAACAAATGTACTATCTGTTCAACTTTGCTACACCAGTAACAGGATGTACGGTATGGCGGAGGGAGTAGGATTCGAACCCACGGTCCCGCTCTCACGGGACAACGGTTTTCAAGACCGCCGCCTTCAACCACTCGGCCATCCCTCCGCACTCACAATTTTCTTATTTTATCGTATGTTAGGATTGTTGTCAAATGGATTTGTAGATTTGGGGTTGGCCCCTGCTATCATATCGAAAAATCTAAATTTATAACATTATCAGTGAAGCTCCCCGCCCACAGGGCGGGGCATCTAAAACAATTTTAACTGTTTTGGGTTCTTTTCATGATCACGATGATACTTAATATATTTCCGAATTACTTCTGCAGTTACTTTATCACCTACTGTTCGAACAAAATATCCGTCTTCCCAAAACTCTCCACCCCAAAGCTCTTCCTTAACTTCAGGATGTTCCTTGAATATTACTTTTCGCACTGATACTCTTCAACATCCCTACCACTTTGGCGATGCTATATCTCGGTGGAAACGACAAAAAGATATGAACGTGGTCTTTGTCCATTTCAAGAGTATCAATCTCAAATTCGTGATTCCTTGCAATCTCCTCAAATATACTCTTGACTCGCTCCTTAATATCTCCTCTCAATATCCATTTTCGATATTTCGGAGCCCATACCAAGTGATATTTCGTATCATAGACTGCATGGCTAGTTCTTTTAAGTACCATGCATTGACTATATCACATTTATCTCTGCCTGTGGCAGAAGAACTTTTCATCCCCGTTTACAAAACGGGGTATTCAAGTTCTAATTTTGCATAAATGTTTTTAAACCCAATATCCTCTTTTTCGGTATGAAAATCGTGAATATTTTATTCTCAATAGTAGGATTGGAAGTATTTTTGTATTCTATAACTCGCTTTTTAACCCAAAAAATGTAATTATTGGCCCATAGTTAACTAATTTATCTGAACTATTATGATAAATATCAGATACTTATCGTGGCCCAACCCCGATCTCATTAAATAATCTCCTATCGGCATAACTGTAAAAAGGTTGATCAGGTTATTATTTTTTTGGACTTGACAATAAATATAGTGTGGTATGATATTAAATACAATTTAATATGCACGACAAGGCCAAACCCCGAGTAATCGAGGGACGGAAAGCCACAGTTCTATTGCGGATGTTGAATCTGAGTAGTAACGTGCTTCTGGAAATGGTTTTATAGAAGGCTGGACTGCCGAATGTATATTCATTGAATATTACACGGCAGTTTTTTGTTTAATGGGGTTGTAGTGAACAATGTCGTCAATCCAAAAGGGGGTGATAGGTAGACAAAAGATTAGTGCTTACTTTTTACTACGGCGATTGTGGTTTTGATTAATAAAATTTTAAAAATGGAGGAAAAGAAATGAAGAAATTTTTGGTTTAATGATTGCTGTGGTGCTTGTACTTGGTTTCAGTGGTATTTCATCAGCAATAACGGATCCAGGAACAAATTATGGTCCTCTAGATCTAATCGAGGCAGAAGCAGAGGTTTACGACAGGGGTGATATTAGACCTTCTGAAACTTTCAATCGAGGCAACCCCTAATCTACCTGGAGCTATAATATTTGAGTGTGATGTTGATAACAGTACCGGTACCGGTGGTTCTATCAGTACCACTCGGTGCACCTGTTCCCCCCTGTCCCTGTAAGGCCGAGCCGGGGTTTGACATTGTTGTTTCAATCTTTACCAGACAACAGGGTGACAGTTCAGGATCAGCTATAGCCGCCAGCTGTACAGATAACCAGGGAGCATGCGGAAGAAGAAGAGAAGCCGGAGAGTGGTATGCAATCACCTCACTTGGGCGGCCAGCCCATCCGTGCTATCGGTATACTGCGGGGCTACCTTGATCCAGTACCCAAAGCACCGGAATCCGGTGAGACGGAAGATTGCTACACCCTGCCCTGGAGTTATATCATTGCCTATGCGAATCAGTACATCAACAGGAAACATCACCGGGAGACCCCACGAATTTTAATTATGTCAAAGGCACGGGCAAACGATTACGCCGATGGTAAATGGCAGGTGAGCATCTGGTATGATGCAGATGCTCCTTCAACAGATGAAGATGACGTTGCTTCAGGTATCTTCCCCGCCCAGACCTTCGATATCAATGACTATGCACCTGATGTGGGCAAGGCTGATATGATTGTAAGTGGCGGTGCTACGGATCTGACTTACTGCGAAGGAAACTTCGACGGTGATAAGGATGTGGATGGTGGTGATGCGGCTAAATTCAAAGCAAACTTTGGAAGAAGCCCATTCAAAAATCCATGTCCAGCATGTGGCCCTAACTATTAAAGTGTAACAATAAAAATCAGTGTGCAAAACCCTGCTTGATTAAAAGGTCCACAAAACAATTGATAAGCAAGGTTTTGCCGTTTCTCCATTTCTTTACAAAAGCCCCTCAGTAATAGTGCTGGGGGGTTTTTATTTCCAGCATAAAAAAAGAGATACAACAGCAGTATAAACTTTTAGGTTCGAAAGGGCATTAAGGACCTATATTATACTGTTGTACCTCTTCAATGGAGGAAAAGGAATTATTCTTTTCCATAGTAATTACAGCACACATATGACAGCAAAACAATAGGCAAAAACCTGATTTTATGCTTCGATTTTGCTAAAAATAAAGTACTTTAGGGATTTCGAAGAACACTAATTTAAACATACAATATATTGTAGTCCACATTAACCCCTCAGAGTTAACTTTTCTGCAAAAATCCTACAATCAGTAAATCACTCATCACATTACACAATACAAGAGAGACTGTCGAAAAACCCTTTTGTAAAGAGCGTTTCTTAGTCTGTTGTATCAGATTTTATGAAATGTATGTGAGGTTCAACTTTTTTGGTGGGAATACCTACTTATCCTCCTGTTTGGTCTCTATCCTTCTGCTAACGCAGGCCCAAAGTTTGCTATCTTTTCTATGTTGTGTACCATACAGTAGAGTAACCACTGGATGTTTACCTTGACTTTCCCTCTCAGGGTAAAGCGGTCCAACCGCTTTTGTGTTCGTATATTGGCAAATACCGGCTCCACTATCTTTATGCGATGTGGATAGATCTCCCGTCCTCGCTCGGTGTCCATTTTCGCTGCCATCTCTTGTGAGTAATTTCGCCGCTTTGATTTAATCGGTATAGATAAGTACTTCCGTTTGCCTTTTTTACCTTTCTTGCTAATGCATCCCTCCCGGTGTGTACATACCTCACAATCTCCTGGATCTGCACGGTATGCTAAATACATCGTTCCCCATCGTGTATTATAACTTCGTGTATGCCGTTTTAACTTCTTTCCTGCAGGGCATTCATATTCATCTGTTTTCTCATCATAGATAAAGTCTTCCGGCATGAATTTCCTCCGCCGGCTTTTTATTGATGATTGCTTAACTCCAAGCCCTGGGTGTCTTTTTCGGTAGTTCTTATCCGGCATATAGGCGTCTATTGACTCTTCTTCACATCTCTTTATGTTCTCACCGCTGTGATAGGCCATGTCTGCTGTCAAGATCGTATTCTTAAAATACTCCTCATCCTTGCCGATCGCTTTCATGTTCTCCTGTGCTTCTGTAAGTACCGGTTCCAGATGATACTGATCCTGTCCCGACCCAAAGGCTTCTCCTCCTACGATTACCTGGTGCTTTGCATCTACCAGTGCCTGTCCATTATACCCCTGGATCGTTCCATGGGAGGTCGTCATCATTGCTGATTCATTATCCGTTACGTTACTTTGTACTTCCTTGCGCTGCTTGCCTGGTTTCGGTTCGTTCTTCTCCAAAAACTGCTCTATCTTCGCTGCCTGCTTCCTGAGCTTCTCTCTATATTTAGCTTTTCGTTTTTCTTCCTGTGTCTCCGTTCCTCCCTTCTTATCTGCCTCAACCTGTTCAGAAAGCATGGTCTCTACCCGCCGCTCCAGCTTCTCCTTTTTCGCCTTTAAGGTTGCAAAGGTACCACTCCACCGTCTCGATGCATTTGAGGGTAGTTTACAACCATCAAGGGAGAACTCCGTTCCCCCAAGCAGCTTCATCTCTTCACATGCGAGCAATACATCTCCAAAAAGTGGTTTTATCTCTTTTTTCATGCTTGATACAAACGCTGCTATCGTGCTGTGGTCTGGCTGCTGACCACAGGAAAGTGCCATGAAGGTTACATTTTTCTTGCACTCCCGTTCTATCTTTCTCGAATGCACTATCCCCCGTGCATAGGCCAGCAGTATGATTTTGAGTAACATCCTGGGATTATAGGCCTTGCATCCTGTTTCATCATTCTTGAACTTCCCATCGAATCGAGTCATGTCCATACGTTCTTCTACCAGCATGTTGATAGCAAATTCTATGGTACCTTCCACGAGTTGGTCATCGAGTGAAATAGGCACCATCATGGTTTGGGAATAGTTGCAGAACTTATACTTGGCCATAGCCTCTCCTCGTTTGCTGTGTTCTTCTTACTGCTGCTATGGCTCTAGTATATCATAGGGTGGTTGTACCACGATGGAAAATCTTCAGAGAAAGGGACTTTTTCGACAGTCTC
>CAVVWZ010000030.1:0-16225 GCA_963752035.1 uncultured delta proteobacterium
GATGATGATTGCTCTTCTCGTTTTTAAGGGGGCTTTGAGGTTAGTCTTTTTTGCTGGCGTTTGGCCCTCCATTTTCATGATTTTATCCATCAAAATCATTTCCGAAAAATAATTGCCTAAAGAGGCAATATCATTCTGTGAGAGGGCTTTAAACGCTTCATTCATTTTCTTCTGCCCGGACTGTGCAGCAGTAAAAAAGTGGAGCAATTCATCTCGAGCTTCCTCATCGATGTTTCTGAAGAGATGTGTTACACTATTGTAGTCAACTTTGATCGGTGTATCCGTGCTTTTGAAATTATTGATGTCACACTCCAATTCCCTCACGGCAAGTTCAGTAAGTTTTTTAATTGAAAGCAGACTGAGTGCTTATGCTCTTTGAGAGATGCCTGGCATAGGGTTCAATCTTCAGGGGGTTTTCAAGAAAATGAGTTACCTTCTGTAATCTAAAAGGCTCATTATCCGGATTAGTAGTGTTTATACTGAGATCTTTTTCCGTCAATCTGAGGTGTCTGAGAAGACGCTCAAGAGGGTCTTGTGTAGATGGATCGGGATAACTGCCTTGACTAATGTTATCCATAGTACCAACAGGTGTTGTAGTTGTAGTAAGACATGCAGAGAAAAATGTAGCAAGGAGTAGTAAGGGGAAGATGATCTTTAATCGATTAGGTTTCAATAGTAACATACTTGTCCGGATATGTTGGAGTTTCTCTATTGCTGACTGCATAAACTGATTATTACAGGGTACGGTGTGTGAAGCTGGTTATGATATCTACTACTAATCGGCATTCATAGGGAGAACATTACAATTGAATTTGAACCACAGAGGACACAGAGAAAATAGGGCTAGTATTTAAAAATTTTTGAACCACTGGTTTTTTTTCACATAAAGGGCTATATTCTTTATAATGACCTTTTAATGTGGGACTAAAATGAGTTGCTTTAATAATGAACAGATAGATTGTTCTCTGTGTGCTCTGTGGTTCAGTTTTTCGAGGAGGAAAATATGAAAGAGATAATCGGTGATCAGTTTCAAAAAGAAACCATGTACCAGCGGGGCAGACTTTCAGGAGGCGGCCTTGATTGGAGCACTAAACCACCCGTCTACAAGCGCTACAGCTCAGCTCCCATTGTCACTCTGCCTGCACCTTCCCTGGCAAAGCTGACAGCTCCTTTAGGGGAAGTCATAGGAGAAAGGAAGAGTGTGAGGGATTTTAGCAACCAACCACTGTCATCTTCTGAACTCTCGCAGATGCTCTTTGCATCACAGGGAATAACCCGCCAGGTTCAGGGGTTTGGTTTCAGGTCTGCGCCCTCTGCAGGGGCTCTCTATCCGGTTGAGACCTATCTGGCGGTACACTCTGTTTCGGAGATTGAGGCAGGTATCTATCACTATGCCGTTGAAACACATGAACTGGAACAACTTAAACGGGGTGACTTTCGTATTCACAGTGCCCGGGCTGCTCTGGACCAGGAGATTGCATACACTGCAAATGTAGTGTTTATCTGGACTGCAATTTTTGAGCGTTCTAAATGGAAATATAAACAGCGGGCTTACCGCTACATTTATCTCGATGCAGGCCATATTGCCCAGAATCTTGCCCTGAGCGCTGTGGCTCTCGGTTTGGGGTCATGTCAAATTGCTGCACTCTACGACGAAGAGGCAAACAGTTTGCTGGGGGTGGACGGTACTACAGAAAGCACTATTTACATGACCGTTGTGGGGAAGGGTGAATCCCGGAACACATTGTGAGTTTCAGGGGGAGGAGTGCACACCACTTCATGAAGATGTGCCGACAAGCCTCATGTTATACTCTTTGCTTACACTAACCGACATGATAACTGCCTTGTCTATTTCTTCATAGGGGAAGGTGCTGTTTTTTACAACCATATGGGGTGCATTTTCATCAAACTGCAAGCCGAGTTTACCGCTGTTTTCATAGAGTTCAGTTCCCGGCAGCACATGCAGGATACTGCAAACGATCGTAGTTGGTTTTAACTGCATCATGGCTTTGATGGATCTGGCGAACCTGAAAAGGTTGTCACCAGGAAGTCCGATAATGAGATCTGTCAGTACCTCAATCCCCCCATTAAGCAATAATGTGATTCCACGCTTAAAGTTCTCCTTTTCATATGAGCGTTTTATCGTCATCAAGGTTTCCCTGTTGACTGTCTGTGGGCCTGTTTCGACGCTCACAACCTGTGCCTTTTGCAAAAGTTGAACTGTTTCGTGGTCAACCAATTCTGCCATGATCTCCACAGTCCTGATTGTCGTGCCATTGCGGTTGGCATCGGAGATTACGTGAGCTAATCTTTTAAGCCGTTCTTTTTTTACATTGAAAACCGAATCAACAATATGAAAACTCCGAATGATTGTACTTGACATGATCAGTTCGATCTCTTGCTCAACCCGTTCATCTGAGAAAAACCGGAGTTTGGGAAAATTTTTCCCTTCATAACAGAAAGCACATTGGTAGGGACAGCCCCGAAAGGTTTCAATATAGGTCACCTCGTCTCTCGGCTTTAAAATGCCCGTTAAGTATGGTGAAGGTATTTCGTCTAAATTGGCAAGCAGGGGTCTTGGATCAGTGGTCACAATCCCATGGTTTCCCCGATAGGTAATTCCCTTTGTCAAAGTCAATCCAGGGCCGGCTCCTAAAAAAGAGCAGAGTAACTCTTTAAAGGTTTCCTCACCCTCACCATTGACAATAACGTCTACTGCAGGGTTTTCTGTCAGGTATTTTTCTGCTGCAGGCCCCACTTCAGGTCCCCCCAGAATGGTCTTAATGTCCGGATCGAGCTGTTTCAAGAGGCGGGCAAGATCAAGAATCTTGTTTATGCTCCAGCAGTAACAGGAAAATCCCACAATTGCAGGATTCTCTTTAGACAGGTAATAGAGTACCTGCCGGATGTCGTTTTTTTCAACGTCGAAGTCGATAATCTGAATTGAGGTGTTATCTCGAATAAAAGTATCCTTTTCCGCGTAAGCCTTCAGATAGCCGTGGGCCAGAGAAAAGTGGTTGGAGTAGTTGAAGGAAAGTAGGATTACTTTAGATTTTTTCATTGGCAAGGTTCCTGATGTCCTTAATCATCTGCTCATTTCCCTGAAACGGCATCAGGTCATGGAATGCACCTGTTCCTGCATAATTATCGTCGATACCGGGACAAAGGTCATCCAGAGGGCACTGCCTGCAGGTTTCAGGTTTACTGTAACCACAATCCCGGGGATGGTATAATTCTGATATGTGGTGTTCAAACCCCTGCATGTAACAGGGGGGAATTTTTTGAGTAGTGATCCATGTTCTGTTTAGCAGGGTAAGATGAATGGCATTGTGAATGTGGGGGAGTGCTTTGGCAAGATCAAGTTCACAGTCATCAAAGGAAAGGATGAAACGATCCATCCTGTAAGGGATAAAGGGCAATATAATACTGGAGATGTCTTCGATATTTTTCCTTGAAAGGGAAATGCGCAAACTAATGAAGGCACTAAATGGTAGATTGTGGATGGTATTTATTCTGCGGAGGTTTGCTAAACCCTGGATTGTCTCCTGAAAACTTCCCGTTACCTGGGTGACGTAGTCATGTATATCAGGCCTGAAGTGATTAATCTTTACCTCATAGAGGTAGCAACCGGACTCAATCATCCTGACTGCGGTATTGATATCTGCACATGTCCGTGCATTTGTAACCAGCTTGATCCTCCTGTAGCCTCTGTGACGTGCAGTATCAAGAATGGTGAAAAAATCGTTTCTCGTGGTGGGCTCACCCCCGTAAAGTTCAATACTGTCAGTGGAGTCGTTTTGAACCAGACTTTCAGCAGGATCCGGCATCTGATGACTGGAGTCCCTGTTTTTCTCACAGCAGTAGAGGCAGTTGTTGTTGCAGGAGCTGCCTAAAAAGATCCGTTTATAGGGGACCATAACAGTATTGGAGGAAAGGGTTTGTGGTGGATGCGCTGTGCAGAAACAGCCCGGTTACGTGTGCCGGAGTTGACTGAAAATTATCTGGGTGTGAGCTGCTAGCTAAAGAGTTTGTGACCCAGTTTCCGGAGATCCTTATCCCATCGTTCAATGAGGTAATTTTTTTGATTTTCAAATACCCGCACAATGTTTTCAAAATATTCTTCGGTGTCCTTAATGTCCTTATTCCTCGTCTTGTTTACAAAGGAAAGGATGCGGGAGTGGTAAAAGGGGATCATTGCTTCGATAATATTTTTGCGGTCAAACTCTGCATTCCTGTAGGCTATGGCAAAACTGAAGAGGATGCGTGCCCAGAGATCACTGTGGTAGAAAAACTTTGTTTTGGTACTCCTTCTACACTTGCTGACTTCCTTAAATTCAGCTGCAGGGATGATTTTTTCCCATAGTTCTCCATAGGTATCAAAACCCTTTTTAAAGCTTGAAAAGAGCTTGTCTGTGTTTACCTTTACAATAGGTGGCTTTTCGGTCACTCCCAATCCGAAACCGTAAATACTGGTTGGGAAGGTATTAACGGTGTCTTTCCACAAATATTCAAAATCTATCATCAGGTCAAAAAGGGTGGACACGACCTGGGTAAACATGGGGCCGAGATCTTTTGCAGGGTCCTTCGCACGGTGGGACTTAGGTGAGCCCAAAAATGCCTGGCAGACCCGGAACCGGCGGGCAATTGCTATGGTGGTCATCCAGATATCTATGCCAAAATTTGCAGTAGATTCGTTCCAGAGTTTTTCTGAGAGATAGGCACGGGCAACTCTCCCGGAAAATCCAAAATCCCCTCCAATGGGTTGCCTGATACGGAGCCCGAAGAGTGTCCGTAACAGTGGATAGGCAATGTGGTTTGTGATGGACCCATCGTACTTGTGTCTCACGTAGATTGGAGCTACATAGTTCATGCCGGCAAAGAGGGGTTCGCCGAGGTACTGAATCCACTCGGGGGTTATGCTCTTTAAGTCAGCATCGACAACCACAACCGCTTGAGCACGCAGTTCGGCTGCTGCCTCAAAGAGGTTTCTGAAGTTATTACCTTTTCCTTTTACCCCTTTCGGAGTTGAAATATAAATCTTGGGTACATCTGTTTTTGTGCCCATAAAGGCGTCACGGGTGCCGTCAGGTGAATTATTGTCTACGTTTATAATGACTGATTTCTTGTTCGGAAAGTACTTGACTATGCCCTGGCTGGCTACCTGGGTGGGGTAGGCAATAGAATCGGCTTCATGATAGGAGGGAATACCCACAATGAGATCAACTGAATCAATTTTACTTGGGTTTTCGACGTGGTTTGGCATTGAGTTCTCCCTGTGTGCTTTCTGATTGTGCTCTCCCGGACAGCCGGTGAAATATGCTTTGCATGCAGCCGGCAGGCAAGGGGGTTTCTGTACCCGGTAATACTTAACAAAAAGAAAATTGTAAGTCAAGAAGAACAGGTCTCTGAGCTTTACAATCGGCAATTCTTCAGGTAGTATAGGTCACAGTTATGATCTGACAACAATAGGAGATAGAAGATGACTGATAGAAATGAGATTGTGGGTTTTTTAAGTGATGTTTCCTCCCGGTTTGAACAGTTCTGCTTATCACAGAAACCTTCGGGCCAGGTGGATAAACAGTCCTGGGATACCCCGATGGGTCCTTTAGATGTGATGAGGTCATCGGGAGAAGTGTTTGAAAAGGCCGGCTCAATATACTGTGACCTTACCATAGAGACTCCACCTGTTCTCGCAGAAAACCTCGGTCAAGAGGGAAGTACAGCCGAGGCCTTTGTGTTGGAAATTAACTGCTATCCGGTTAACCCCTTTATTCCCAGGGGATACATGGAACTCCGGGTTAACATAACTGACAGAATAGTCTTTGCCGGTGGGACGGATATCTTTCCCTATTTTCCTGATGCAGATGAAGACAGCGGTTTTTTTGCGGAGGGGATGAAGAATCTCTGCCAAAGCCATGGGCAGAATTATGAGCAGTTACAAAAGACCCGGGCCGAGTTCTTTATGTCGAAATACCGGAAAGATAAGGTTGGCAGTCATGCGGGTATTTACTCATTCCAGCTTGCAGAAGACACCTTTCCTTTTTTCAAGGGTATAGCCGAAGCCTTTTTTACCTTGTATGGTGAAATTCTTGTAAGAGGGCAGGGAAGGAATTTTACAGAAAGTGATCTGGAAAAGAAACAGAAGATACATGGGCTATGGGCACAGTGGGTGCTGCTTGAAGATGAGGGTACAAAATATGGATTGGAAAAGGGGATACCCCCGGATGCCCTTTTGGGTGCCATTTTGCCCCCGCGTGCAATCTTTTAAAAATGATACACGATGCATGATACAGGTTACAGGATGCATGATTCAAGCAACAGGATGCAATGGTCAGAATCCCTAAGCAGTTAACATCCAGTATCCAGTGACCAGTATCTAGTAACTAATCTGTTTCTTTAGGGGGATACAATGGACAATAAAAACTACGGCTGGAGAGGTTTGGTGTTGCGCGTTGATCTCACCGAGGCAACCATCCGGGAAGAAGATCTCTCGGATGCTATGAAGAGGGATTATACCGGGGGAGCAGGCATTAATGCCAGATTATTTTTTGATGCGGTACGAACTAATCCTGATCTTGATCCCCTGTCTCCCGGCAATCCCCTCATCTTTGGGTGCGGCCCCATAGTGGGAACTACTTTTCCCTGTGCTACCAGATATACAGTTACTTCAAAAAGTCCTTTAACCAGGATCTTCGGTGATTCCAATGCGGGGGGGTATTTCGGGCCTAAATTGAAGCAGGCAGGCTATGACCATATTGTTGTTACGGGTAAGTCAGAAAAACCGGTAGCACTCTACATCGAAAAAGGTAAAACTCCACAGATCATTGATGCAGAGTGGTTGTGGGGACTTGACACCTATGCCACTGATGAACACATCCAGCAGAAATACGGAGATTGTGAAACTGCGACGGATCGGGCCTGCAGGAGAAAACCTGGTCAGATATGCAAACATCTTTTCCGGCAGAAAAAGGGTAAGTGCCAATGGCAGAGCAGGTATGGGATGTGTAATGGGCTCCAAAAACTTAAAGGCCATTATTGTTAAGGCTAAGGGCACTGTCCCCGTATGCGACCAGGAACAAATGGATGCATTGGTAAAGAAATACCGTGAAATCTGGGGTAAGGGCCCCTCGACTTACGCACAGAAAGAGTATGGGACCCTGATGCTTATTGCCCAGATTGGACTGGAGACCTCGACACGAAATGATCAGGGGAGAATTACACAGGAGCAACTTGATTGTTATGACCTTGATGACTTTATCAGTAAGTACAAAAATGGTAAAACTGCATGTTACCGGTGCCCCGTTGGCTGTTCCCAAAAATGGAAGGTGGAGGAAGGTCCCTACAGTGGGTCAAAAGGGGACAAGCTGGAGTTCGGTCACTATGTGAGCCTGGGACCACAGCTTGGGATTTTTGATTATCCCTCACTGTTTCATCTTTCTGACCTTTCTAACAAATTGGGAATGGACTGCACTCAACTTGGCTGGAATCTTTCCATGGCCATGGAATGTGTTCAGAGAGGTATACTCGGATCTGAAGATACTGATGGAATTGAATTTAAATGGGGGGATGTGAATCGTGTAGCAGAGATGATCCAAAAGATTGCCATGAGAGAGGGCTTTGGTGCTGTTTTGGCAGAAAGTATTCCTGATATGATTCAACGTTTGGGACCGGAATCGGAACCCTATGGTTTTCACACCAAGGGGATGACGTTTCCCTATAACCGGCAAGCAGTTATGGCCATGAACCTCGCATCATCTGTCGCCGTTAGGGGGGCAGACCACATGAAGGGGCATCCCTTTTCCGCACTGACCGGGGCCCGGGATATGCTGGAAAGAATTTTCGGCCAGGATATTCCTGATGAGATTGTTGATACAAAAAGTCCCGTTGCGAAGGGTCGGACAGTCTGGTGGCACGAGAATTACAAGATGGCAATGGATTCCCTTGGCCTCTGCTTTGTGCCTGTTGCGGGAACCACCATTTTTGGTGACCCTCTCATCCTTTTTGAAGAAATGGGAGAGATTTTTCAGGCAGTTACCGGTTGCGGTCCCGAAACCCTTTTTGAAGCTGCCGAGAGGGCATATCAGGTTGAAAAGGGGTATAATGCCCTGCTGGGGATCACCAGGGAAGATGACATCAGGCGTGGAACTACCCGTGGTGAAGAGGACCCCATACATGCTCCCGGCATGCTCGAAGAATACTATCACTACAGGGGGTGCTCCGTTGAGGGTGTCCCCACCCGTAAGAGGCTTAAGGAGATAGGGCTTGAGGATTTGATTGGTGATCTTGAGAAGAGGTTGCCCCTTGAAGAGGGTAAGTCACCTGCCATTAACCAGCTTGTAGTGTAAAATGGCTTTACATTAACCATTGCACTCTATAGACTTACATGATAAATTGTAGTAGAATTATTTAATTTTTTCCCTGGAAGCATTGAAAAATTGGTTATGCTAATCCCCCTCACCTCAATCCGTTCCCCTGAGGGGAGATGGGTAGGGTGAGGGGGAATTTTTACCCTAAAATATTGCCTGTTTCGATACTTTTTAAGATTGCTTTTTCAGTTGTTTAAAAAAATTTGACATTAATTCTCTAGTAGGTTACATATTAACAGCTAAAAACCACAGGAAAGCATATGAAAGGATCAATTAAGATTAAAAAGGAACTCTGTAAGGGCTGCACTTTTTGTATGACCTTTTGTCCCAAGCACTGCATAGTCCTGTCAGAGAAACTAAATAAAAAAGGTTACCTTGTTGCCGAATTCGATGAAGACAAAGGATGTACCGGATGCGCAACATGTGGACTGATGTGCCCTGAGATTGCAATTGAGGTCTATCGTGGATAAACAACTGTTAAGCGGGACGACTGCTATCGGAGAAGCTGCCATTCAGGCCGGGTGTAAATTTTATTTTGGATACCCGATTACACCTCAGAACGCACTGCCTGAATACATGTCGGGAAGACTTACTGAGATTCCCGGAGGGGTATTTCTGCAGGCTGAAAGTGAGATTGGGGCCATTAACATGGTTATGGGGGCCAGTGCCGTTGGTGAGCGTGTGATGACTTCCTCAAGCAGCCCTGGCATCAGCCTCAAGCAGGAGGGCATTTCCTACATGGCCGGTCAGGAACTGCCTGCGGTTATTGTGAATGTGTCACGGGGAGGGCCCGGATTGGGTTCAATATACCCTGCACAGTCTGATTATTTTCAATCAACCCGAGGTGGAGGGCATGGTGATTACCGTACCATCGTGCTTGCCCCTGCTTCCGTACAGGAGCTGGCAGACATGACTGCCCAGGCCTTTGACCTTGCAGAACATTATCGGACCCCGGTTCTTGTTCTTGCCGACGGGGTACTTGCACAGATGATGGAACCGGTGCGAATTCCCACTAAAAAGAGAAAGAAAGCCTTTTCCCATGATTATGCATTAACCGGTGCAAAAGGCCGGCCCTCTAGGGCAATTCATTCTTTCAGGATGGATCCAAAAGACCAGGAGGATCACAACTGGAAGCTCATGCGGAAATACAAGCGTATTGAGCAGCGTGAAGTTAGCTGTGAAACCTATCTTATGGATGATGCCGAGATGGCTGTAGTAGCCTACGGAACTGCCGCACGTATTGCCAGGGGAGCACTTAAGCGTCTGAGGAAAGAGAAGCTCAAGGTAGGTTTAATCCGTCCAAAAACCCTCTGGCCATTTCCGACAGAACTTATTAAGGAAACTGCAAAACACGTAAATGATTTTCTGGTTTTTGAGATGTCTGCAGGGCAGATGATTGAAGATGTTAAACTTGCCCTGGAAGGGAAGGGCACCATACACTTTTATGGGAGACCCGGAGGTGTTATACCTGCACCCATTGAACTGTATAGGATCATTTCCCGTCACTACTATCAAGCCAAACGGAAACAGAAAAAATGAAGAAGGTATTTAAACGGCCAGAGGCACTGCATCATGCCCCGTTTCACTATTGCCCGGGATGCGGACACAGCATTATTCACCGGCTCATTGCCCAGGTAATAGATGAGAAGAAGCTTCGGGACAAAACAATTTGTTCCCTGGGGGTTGGGTGTGCTGTTGTGGCATACAACTATTTTGATGTTGATCTGATCGAAGCCCCCCACGGCCGTGCTGCAGCCGTAGCAACAGGGGTAAAGCGTGCCCGTCCAAAACACATCGTCTTTTCCTACCAGGGTGATGGAGACCTGGCCGCAATCGGAACCGCCGAAACCTTTCATGCTGCAAACAGGGGAGAGCATTTCACCGCATTTTTTGTGAACAATGCCGTTTATGGCATGACGGGTGGACAGATGGCACCAACTACCCTCATCGGCCAGAAAACAACTACCTCTCCTTTCGGGAGACAGCATGATATTGCAGGTTATCCATTAAAGTTTAGTGAAGTGCTTGCCCAATTGGAAGGAACGTCATATATTGAGCGTGTTGCTGTAAACAGCCCGGCACAGGTGAGAAAGGCTAAAAAGGCAATTGAGAAGGCATTTAAACATCAGCAGAAAAAGACCGGTTTTTCCATGGTGGAGTTCCTTTCACCCTGTCCTACCAACTGGAGGATGGGGACTATTGATTCATGCAAATGGATCGATGATGTCATGCAAAAAGAGTATCCGTTAGGGGTTATTAAAGAAAAAAAATGCTGATAAAAACTATATTCTCAGGTTTTGGTGGACAAGGTGTCCTTTCCATGGGGTTTACCCTGGCGAATGCTGCGATGCTTGAAGGAAAACACGTTACCTATTATCCTTCCTATGGTGCTGAGGTTCGTGGGGGTACAGCCAACTGTACTGTTTCTGTTTCTGATGAAGAGATTGCTTCCCCTGTCTCCTCTCAACCGGAATTTGTTGTTTCCATGAATCAGCCCTCTTTTGTTCGATTTCAAAACCTGCTCCAGTCGGGAGGTCTCATTCTGGTTAATTCCTCAATCGTGAATGCAACCTCCGGCAGGGGAGATATTGAAGTGGTGGAGGTTCCAACCTCCGACCTGGCTGAAACGCTGGGTAATATTAAGGTAGCCAACATGATTATGCTGGGTGCCTTTATCAAGGTGAGCAATCTTGTATCTTTTCCTCGCATACTTAAAAACCTGCCAACGCTTTTGGGTGCCAAAAAGGCACGTCTCTTAAAGCTTAACCAGGAGGCGCTTGAGCAAGGCTTCGATTACGTAAAGGGGTAGGACTCATGTTTATTAAACAGATATCAGTCAGTTTGGACAATGTGCCGGGTGCCCTTTCTCAGGTGAGTGAGATTTTAGGGAATGAAGGTGTCAACATACGGGCTGTTTCAGTTGCAGATACGGCAGACATCAGTACAGTCCGTTTTGTGGTTGACGAACCTTCCAAAGCAATCAATATTCTAAACACAAACGGCTACTCCGTAAAGGAAACCGATGTACTCGCAGTAGAAACTCCCGACCACCCCGGCGGGCTCAACGCGGTTCTAAAACCGCTTAAGGAAGGCAATATAAATGTTCACTATCTCTATCCCTTTTTAGGAAGGGTCAGTGAGCAGGCTATTGTGATACTTGGTGTGGATAAGACAGATGAGGCAGAAAAGGTTTTACAGCAAAACTGGGTGCACACAGTGGGAAGTGAAATTTATAATTTGTGAAAATTCAACCTGTTGATAAATGAGGTAACTAATGGCAGCTATTGTTTGCGCCCTGTGCGGGAAAAGTCTTCCAGAAAGAGAATTAAAATATATTGTTCGCATAAATATTATTTCAGACTTTGATGATTCGGCCCCATACCTCGAAGATGAGCATACCGAAGAGTTCTATGGATTCTTTGACGAGGGTGAAGGGGTAGATCACTCCCCAATGGATGATTCCGCCGGTCAGGAGCTTTCTCTCTACCTTTGTGTTCACTGTAAGAAGAAGTTTGCAAGAGATTGTATTGAGTCAGAGGAAGAGGGAAATTTTCTACCAAAGAAAGATGTAGGTATCGTATATCACTAAGATTCAAAGAGGGGTCAAACCTACACATTTGACATTTTTTTGTCAAATGTGTAGGTTTGACCCCTTCATTACTGATGGGTAGTGGCACATAAAGGGCCTGCAGGAGCGTTGGTAGGTTTTGTTGTAGAGAGTCCTTGCAAAGCTTCTAAAATCAGATTTTGGAGGTTTATCATTGTAGAGATGGTTTAGAAGTGTTTTAAAAAATGTGATGTCGGTTCTCTTTCTCTCACTAGTGTTTCCTCTCCCCACAATTTTAAGACTGGTAAGCATCATTTGTTCGAACTCATAGAGTGCACAGGCCCCACAGGGGTAGTCATCTAAATGGATGGTTTCCCAGACCCGTTGGCGGCTTATCAGAGGTGAATCACCGGGAATCTCTTTGTCCCCCGTATCATGTTTAAGTGGTATGGGGGATATTTCGTAGGGGAGCATGCAGGCGTTCCTGTAAAAAAGGGGAGTCTGTTTTCCTGAAAGGCCATGTTGAAAGGTGCAGAATCCGTCTACATTGATGCAGCGGGAATTTAAAATAAATGCAGTGGTTTCCATGCCGGAACTTTTCCCTGCCACCTTTTTCATTTCCTCAAGTGTAAGGTGCCTGGGAAAGGTTATACGTGTAGCACCCAGGTCCCTGTAAAAACTGGCTGTCCTCCAGTTGAATACTGTTCCGCCGGTGCTGATATGAATGTCAACCTGAGCTGTTAAGGCGGGGAACGCTGCCAGGAGGCCAAAATCAGAGATTATCAAGGCATGAACGCCCGCATCAATGGCCTTTTGTATGTAGTCCTTTACCAGAGGGAGCTGCTCCCGGGTGTAATAGTGTTCATTTATGGTAAAAAAGAGGGGGACATTATGCCTATCTGACAGGACAACAGCCTTTTTAAGTTCCTCAAAATTTCGGAAATGACCTTTGCCTGCAGGACGCCTGTTTATAGATATCACCGGATAGGGTTTATACCAGCTTTCTTCCAGTACACCGCAGTAAAACTCTCCTGCACCTGCTTCAATAAGCGGTTCAACCTCTTCAGGGGTATCAAGTGGCGAAAGAATCTTCATCTTGATTTTAGTGTCATAGTTTCGGATGTTATCTTATTACTTTTATCATTGCACGTAGCTGGTTCACCTGTTGAGTCCGTGCGATTTGATATCTTGGAATGTTCAGACTGTCATCATGTATCCTGCATCATGCATCCTCTAATTTTATAATGGTATTTCAGGCTGCACCACTATCCGGTCAATCCTCTGACTACGAATGTGCTCCTCAGGAATCTGTTCATTGCTGAAAAACAGGGTGTTTCCCTTTCTGATGAGCGGGGTAGTCATAACGGGATTGTTCAGGGAAAAGGCATAATCCTGACATTCTTTCTTGCAGGGAAGTACCCCGATGGAAAAATCATCTGAATCAGTGGCAGAAGACATAAAACAGAATCTGGTTGTAGTGATATAGGCGAAGGGTAGATAAAGGGAAAGATGGAGGTCCCCGGTTATGCCGTCAAGGTTGAGACCCTGCAGCAGGTTATCAAATTCTACTCGTGTTATATCGTGCTCTATCAAAAACGTTTGAATTGCAGGGATGGAGATGCCGGGGGTCATGAAGTAATTGGCTGATGTGGAGGGTATCATGTCCTTCACCGGCAGGATTCGAGGACCCCGTTTCATTTTATTGAGCAGCCTTCCCATAACCGGTTTCAGGGGGAAGCATTTTTCCTTCAAAAGATGAAAGACTCCCCAATCATTGAAGACGAGCTCACTTTCGGGATGAGTACTCGGAAAGGAGCATTAATAGTTTTTCAACTTTTTCCAGACCACTGTCGGTAACGTAAGGTGTTACCAGGGTGAATGCTTTCTTCTGCTCCCGGGTAAAGTCGAGAGCCCTGGTTAGCTGGCCGGGGGAGGGCAGTAACCGCTCACAGAATTCTACACCAAAATAGAGACGATGGAATTCCTCGTTCCAATAGTGTAAATTACCAGTTTTTGTTATGTAGAGTGCCTGTTCCATGATGATAAAAGCTAACAGAGATGTGTAACAAAGTCAAAGTAAACCCTGGCATATAAAAACTGCAGAACTTAGCCTGGTGAAAAGGTTAATGATTTCATCTGCCCCGTCCTTGTTGCCCTGAATTAAGGCATCGTCATCTTCGGGAGAGATGTTTTCTTCTAAACTGGTCAAATAGGCATCGTAAAAAAGCTTAAAGGCCTCCCGTGCTGCATTAGCATACGCCTGCTTTTGAGTATCATCGGCATCTTCCGGTTCCTCCATTTCGATTCGATAAGAGCTCAATTCTTGACAGGTAATCAAGTATTTGTTAGAAGTCAGAATGATACATATCGGGAAGTATTTTAGCGGTCTTGTGAATTACTTAAGGAAATGAAGAAGGAGCGGGGTAGGGAATTTGACTGTGAGTGTTTCACCTGACAGGGAAAAATCAAAAGGTTGGCCAAAAAGACTCAATCTGGTCATCCTTTTTTTTACCAGTAATCTTATCTGTTACATGGACAGGGTAAATATATCAGTGACCGCTCCCCTGATCATGAAGGAACTGGAGTGGGATGAAGCCTCCCTTGGTATTATCCTTTCGTCATTTTTCTTTGGTTACACACTGCTTCAAATACCGGGAGGATGGTTGGCTGACCGCTATGGAGGCAAAAAGGTACTTACCTTTGGTGTGTTGTGGTGGTCGGTCTTTACTATGATTACCCCTCTCGCACGCTCCATCACCGGAATGGCTTTTGTTAGAACCCTCATGGGGGTTGGTGAGGGGGTCAATTTCCCCTCTATCCAGAGTATTACCACAAAGTGGATTCCCGTAGCAGAAAGGTCACGGGTAATGGGTTTTACTCTTTCTGGTATATCTGTGGGTAATATTATTGCATTTCCCCTGGCTGCCTGGATTATGCTTACCCTGGGGTGGCGCTCGGTATTTTATATCTTTGGTCTCTTTGGTTTCATCTGGTGTCTCTTCTGGTTGCGGATTGCTTCTAATAGACCCGAGGAGCACAAAACCATTAAGCAGGAAGAGCTCGACTATATTACTGCGAACAGGCCGGTAATCAATCCCATAAAAAGGGTGCCATGGAAAACCCTGCTGACAAAAGGTGAGGTGTGGGCCCTGGTTATTAATCACTTCTGCGTGAGCTGGGGCTTCTTTATGTTTCTCACCTGGCTTCCCACCTACCTTATTAAGGCACATGGCTTTTCCATTAAAGAGATGGGCATCTATTCAATGTTACCCTATGTCGCAATGGTGATTGGCAGTAACGCAACCGGCTGGGTTGCTGATTACTGGATTAAACGGACCGGGGCTATAACCCTCACCCGAAAGATTGTACACTCCGTAAGCCTTATTTCTGCAGCCCTCTTTCTGGTTTTACTGGCAGGCGCAGAGACAAAGCTAGCTGTTATTACCTGTGTGACCCTTGCACTTGGTATGCTTTCCATGACGGGCAGTTCAACAGGACCCAATGCAATGGATATTGGGCCCCGCTATGCTGGTATTATAATGGGCATGCAGACAACCGCGGGAAATATTGCAGGGGTCATTGTTCCTCTTGCAGTAGGGCTCATCGTTTCTCTGAGCGGCCGCTGGGATCTGGTATTCTATGGGGCTGCAGCAATTTTACTTGTTGGTGTGATCATTTGGAACCTTTTCGCCACCGGTTCCCAGGTTCTCGAGTGAGGAAGGGAAGAGGTTGCTTCCTGTAGCACCTTAAAGTGCTTGACAAGGAAATGGCCCTGTTATATAGATACCAATCATTATTTTATACACCTGCACCTTCCCAGGGGAAGGCTACCTGATTGTTTTCTAATAGTCTTTGACACCCGACCTTATGAAGGTTGGGTTTTTTTCTGGTCTTATAGTATGAATCCTCGATTAATTTTTGTAACAGGCGGTGCCAGGAGCGGAAAGAGTCAATTCGCTCAGGATTTAGCCCATTCCCTAAAGGGACGCAAGGTATTTATTGCAACCGCAGAAGCACTTGATGATGAGATGCGGCAACGCATAGCAAGTCACCGGCGGGCGCGACCATCAGGTTGGGATACTGTTGAAGAGCCTCGTCATCTGGGTCAAGCGGTGCAGGAGTGTGCCGGCACCTACGATATTCTCTTGATTGATTGTCTGACCCTGTGGATATCAAATCTTTTAACCAATGACCCTCTGCCTGAGACTGAAATCGGGCGGGAGATAAAAAGCCTCATAGGACAGCTGTAAAACAGAAAGCTCTACAGTGATTATTGTTTCAAATGAAGTTGGAATGGGGATCGTTCCTGTGG